>JAJAYS010000375.1 GCA_026786065.1 Polaromonas sp. | reverse complement strand
CCCATGAGCGATCCCATCATCGCGGTTGAGCATGTCAACCGCTCAGTCACCGATTCCACCGGCACGCTGGTCATTCTCCATGACATCGACTTCACCCTGCAGCGGCGCGAATCCACCGCCATCGTCGGCGCGTCGGGCTCGGGCAAAAGCACCTTGCTGTCCATCATTGCCGGCCTCGATACCCCGACGCAGGGTACGGTCCGGCTGGCGGGGCGCGACATGTTCGCGCTGAATGAAGACCAGCGTGCGGCGCTGCGCGGACAGAAGGTGGGCTTCGTCTTTCAGAGCTTCCAGCTGCTGGGTAACCTGAGCGCTTTGGAGAACGTCATGCTGCCGCTGGAACTCGCCGGCACCAAGGGCGCCCGCGCACAGGCCACCGAGATGCTCAAGCGCGTCGGCCTGGGGCAGCGCCTGGGCCACTATCCAAAGGTCCTGTCCGGTGGCGAGCAGCAGCGGGTGGCGCTGGCGCGGGCCTTTGTTGTGCAGCCGGCGGTGCTGCTGGCCGACGAGCCGACTGGCAGCCTCGATTTCGCGACCGGCGGCACCATCATGCAACTGATGTTCGAGCTAAACGCCGAGTTGGGCACCACACTGGTCCTGGTAACGCACGACCCGGCCATCGCCCTGCGCTGCCGGCGCCGCATCACCATCGAAGCCGGGAAAATTTCAAAAATTGAAGATAATTAGTCTTTTTTACCAATGAATTCGGGCGTTAGCAGCTCCTAAAAATATAGCGACTAACGCGCAGGGATAATCCGGCGATGCCTTCTTCACAGGTCCTGTTCGGCTTTCATGCGGTGGGCGTTCGCCTGAAAACGGCGCCGCAGTCGGTCATTGAAATCTACTTCGAGGCCAGCCGCCGCGACGCCCGCATGCGGCAGTTCTTGCAGCGGGCGACCGAGTTCGGTGCCCGGCTGATCGAGTCCGACGGCGTGCGTCTCGCCAAAATGTGCGGCAGCCACGGGCATCAGGGCGTCGTGGCCCGCGTCAATGCGATCGCGCAGGTTCGCTCGCTCGACGAACTGCTCGAACAGCTCGAAGCCGCCGGCGTTGCGCAGCCCTTGCTGCTGGTGCTCGACAGCGTGACCGACCCGCACAACCTGGGCGCCTGCCTGCGCGTTGCCGACGGCGCGGGAGCGCATGCGGTGATCGCCCCGAAAGACCATGCCGCCGGCATCAGCGCCACCGTGGCCAAGGTCGCCAGCGGTGCAGCCGAAACCATGCCCTACTTCATGGTGACCAATCTGGCCCGCACGCTTGGCGAGTTGAAGGAGCGCAGCATCTGGTGCGTCGGCACCGCAGACGACGCGCGGCAAACGATTTACGACGTGAGCCTGACCGGCCCGGTGGCACTGGTGCTGGGCGCCGAAGGCGACGGCATGCGCCAGCTCACCCGCAAAACCTGCGATGCGCTGGTGTCGATTCCGATGCAGGGCGCGGTCGAAAGCCTGAATGTCTCGGTCGCCAGCGGCGTCTGTTTGTATGAGGCGCTGCGCCAGCGCCGCGCCTGAATCGACTTTATTTACTGAAAGCCCAGCGATGCAACTCACCTTCCGATCCACCGCCGTTCTGCTCGCCGCTGGTGCGCTGCTCGCCTTGGCCTCCTGCACCCAGGAGCAGCAAAACAAAATCAACCGCGACATCCAGAACTGGACCGGCACCAACGGTGTTCTGGAGGTTTACGCCGGCGACAAGCTGGTCCGGCGCTTTCTGAAAATCGACAAGATGAGCACCGCGCTCGGCACCGACGACGGCAAGCCCAGGCCTTACCGTTTCGGCTACGGCGTGCTCGACGAGAACCTCAACTTCATCGCCGACCCGGGAGAGAAAAAAGTCTATTTCGAGGTCAGCGACTTCGGCTCGAACTACCTGTTTTTCGAGAATCCGCGTTAACAACTGCGGCCCGCTCGGCGCCGTCAGCGCCGGCGGCCTCCTGAGCGCCAGCCGCGCTGTCTGCCAGCCGCAATATGGCCAGGGTGGTCAAACCCAGCGTCGCCGCATTGAGTAGATGCCAGGCGAAATGCGTGCCCAACGGCCAGACTTCGCACAGCGGCAGATCGAGCTGCCGCAGCACCAGACTGGGTGCAAAACAGACCGCTGCAGCCGCCAGCGGCTTTGCCGAAGGCAGACGCCGGAACGCGCTGTGTGCCAGCAGCAGCAGCAGCACGGTCCAGGCAGCAGCGTAGCGGCTGGCCGCATCGGCGTCCGCCTGCAGCGCAGCGCCTGACAGTACCTCGCCCGACAGCGCAACGCCCGACAGTTCGGCCAGGCCGCGCCACAGCGGCGCCAGCCCCAGGCTCAGCAGCGTGAACGCCGGCATGCCGATCCAGGCCCAGCGCCAGCGCAGGCGCAGCGCACGGCGCGCATAAACCGCCAGGTAGAAGTGAAGGTAAAGCGCGATGAACAGCACGTCCAGCGCGCGGGCCCAGGCCGTGGCCAGGCTATGAAAAGCCAGACTGCCCGCACCAATCGCCGCCAGCATCAGCAGCAGCGCATCGATGTCGCGCTGCGGAGTGCCGCCTGAGGCCGAGTCGGCCGCACGCCGTTGCCTCCAAGCCAGCCATACCACCCACGCCGCCAGCCAAAACGCCAGATTGCTCAGGGCATTGAACGGCTCGGCCCACAGGCCGGGATTCAGGCGCTCGCAGTAGGCATCGAGCGTGGCGCTCCAGTCCATCAGATCCAGCCCAGGCCACCCAGCAGCGCGCCGGCGCCCAGCAACCACAGCAAATGCAGGCGGGTGCGCCAGACGATCAGCGCAGTGGCGCCGGTGAGCAACCAGATCGGCCAGGCACCCCAGGGGCCGGCAGCCGCGCTGCTGCTGTTGGCCAGCGTCAGGACCCAACCGGTGGCCAAGATCAGTGCCACCACGATGGGCGCCATGCCCTGTTTGAAGGCCCGCACCGCGCGCAGCTCCCGGTTGCGCTGACCCCATTTCGCTGCCGAGTAGGTCAGGATGGAACTGGGCACGAGAATGCCGGCCATCGCCACTAGCACGCCCAGCAGCGCGCTTCCCATGCCGCCCGAGTTCATGCCGACATGCCAGCCTAGCAGCGCGACCCACAGCACGTTCGGCCCCGGAGCGGCCTGGGCCAGCGCAATCGACGCGTTGAACTGCGCGTCGGTCAGCCAGTTCTGCTTGTCCACCAAAAAGCGGTGCATGTCGGGCGCGGTGCTGATGGTGCCGCCCACCGACAGCAGCGACAGCGTCATGAAGTGCACCAGCATGTCTAACCAGTCGCGCCAGCCGAGCGCACCGAGCGCGGTCAGGGGCAGATCGCTCATGCGCGCAGCTTCCTGAAGGCAAGGGCGCCAGCCACGCCGCCCAGCCCGAAGATCACATACACCAGCGGCACCCGCAGCACGCCGATGGCGAAAAAAGCCGCCGCGCCGAGTGCAGCGCAAACCCCGACCCCCATGACGTTGGTCTTCAGCGCACCGGCCAGCTTCAGCCCGGTCGCGCCGATCAGGCCGGCGGTCACCGCGCCAATGCCGCGCAACGCACCGGCCACAGCCGGCTGGTCGGCGACCTGGGTATAGAGCATGACCAGCAACAGCAGCAGCAGCAGGGGCACTGTGATGAGCCCGGCGAGGGCCGCCATCGCGCCTTTCAGTCCGAAATGGCGACCGCCGACGATCAGGCACAGATTGACGACATTCGGGCCGGGCATGATTTGCGCCACCGCCCAGTCCTCGATGAACTCGTCGCGCGTCAGCCAGCGTTTTTTCTCGACCAGTTCGCGTTGCACGACGGCCAGCACGCCGCCGAAACCCTGCAGCGCGAGCACCGTGAAAGAGACAAAAAGATCGCCCAGCGACTTCGGTTGCGGGCGGCCGTCGGCGGGCGGGAGAGGCATGGAATTGGATTATCCCCGCCCTCAAGTTTGCTGCCACGCCGCGCCACGCCGGCGCAGCGCTTGCCACACAATCGGCAAAGTCCGGCCCCTGCCTTTCTGTGATCCGAACCCCCTCACTTTCGAGAAAGCCCATGACGCCCACCCTCAAAATCGATTTTGTCTCCGACGTGTCCTGCCCCTGGTGCGTCATCGGCCTGAAGGCGCTGGATGCGGCGCTGGCACAGACCCACGCCGAGCTGCGTGCCGAGCTGCACTTCCAGCCCTTTGAGCTGAACCCCGGCATGGCGCCGGAAGGCGAAGAAATCACCGCGCACATCACCAAAAAATACGGCATCACACCGGCCCAGGCTGATGCGAACCGCGAGAACATCCGCGAGCGCGGCGCCGAGCTGGGATTCACATTCAGCCGGCCCGACGAGCCCGGCGGCGGCCGTCACCATGTGTACAACACCTTCGACGCGCACCGTCTGCTGCACTGGGCCGGTGAAGTCGGCCCGCCAGCGCAGCGTGCGCTCAAAGAAGCGCTATTCAGCGCCTACTTCACCGAAGGCAAAAGCCCGGCCGACCATGCGGTGCTGCTTGCCGTGGTGCGCACTGCGGGGCTGGATGCGGCGCGGGCCCAGGGCATTCTGGTCGGTGACGAGTACGCCGATGCGGTACGCGATCGCGAGCAGTTCTATACCGGCCAGGGCATCCATTCGGTGCCCGCCGTCATCGTCAACGAGCGGCATCTGATTTCGGGCGGCCAGCCGCCTGAGGTGTTCGCCCGCGCGCTGCGCCAGATCGCGGCCGAGATGCTCTCGCAGCCGCTGCGCTGATCCAGGGGCAGATCGCTGCTTCGCCCCATCGGCACGTCCCACCCGGTCACTTGGTCACTTGGTCACTTGGTCAGATGTTCACTTAGGCACTTCCCGGCCCCCAGCACCCGCTTCCAAACGGCTCAGGTGCCTTGCACCATGGCCGGAGCGACACTCAGGCGCTATCTAATTTGTAGCTTCTAACGCCCGAATTTACTGGGTTTTAGCCCAGATTGCTTAAGAAAATGGCTGGAATGGCGGGCCATGCTGCGCAGCGCGGCGTCATCCTACAGCGGCCTTTGGGCTTGCCTGACCATCGCCGATTCGGCCTGCCCTAAGGTGATGGGTGCGCCTGCGCTGTCGCGCCCTGTCGAGCTTCCTGCCGTTCCCGTTATTACCAGCGCCGGCTTCGAAGTCTCACGCCGTTTTATCAAGGAGATCCGCATGGCCCTCGAAAACCCGCTCAACCCCGACCGCATGGCGGACGCCGCCGCACCCAGCACGGCCGCGCCGTCGCCCGCCGGTGCCGGCTCTGGCGCGGCCATCGGCGACGTGCTGCCGGCCGCGCCGGACCTGAACTACGGCGACCCCGAAATCGTTGAACGGCGTAGAGACCCGCTGCATTCAAACGGTGGCAAGGAGCAGTTGGATGAAGATGAGCTGGTCGATGTGCTGAACGACTTGCTTGAATGCTGCTGCGATGGTGAGCATGGCTACAAGGAGTGCGCCCAGCACACCAGGACCCCCGATCTCAAAACCCTGCTGTTTAGCCACGCGCGGCACTGCGCGTCGGGCGCGGCCGAACTGAAGGAGCAGATTCGCCAGATCGGCGGCAAGCCGGATGCCGGTGGCAGCGTTGGTGAGGCGCTGCATCGCGGCTGGGTGTCGGTGCGTGGCGCGCTGGCCGGGCGCAGCGACCAGGCGATGCTGGGCGAATGCGAGCGCGGCGAAGATGCGGCGCTGGCGTGTTATCGCAGGGCACTCCGACAGCCGCTGCCAGCGTCAGTTCGCAGCATGGTTGAAATTCAGCGCGACAGGGTTCAGCATAACCACGACCAGATCAAGGCGCTGCGGGACAGTCTGCGTGCGGAGAAAGAGTGAATCCGGTTTGCGCTGTCCTGCGGCGCAATCCGCCGGATGGCCGATCGAATGCCATGCGCCGTAACCAAGCGCCTCATTTGTCGGTGCAAGGGTGGCGGCTGGTCGCCCAACACGCACGCCGTGGACCGTTGCTGGCCGGCTTGCTGGCCTCGCCGGCTAAAGCGACGGCCAGGCAGGTTGGCGAACGCGCTCAACAATCCACGACTGGCCGGGCCGATCCGGCATCGGAAGCTCCATCTGTGTCTGGAGCGCGGCTTTCGGCTCCGGGACTTTCGGCGGCGCTTTGGGCACTTTGGTATCGGGGCAGGCGGAGAGCATCAACATGGCGGTCAGTGCAATCAGGGTAGTTTTCATGCTCGTCTCCAGGGCCTCGGCTAGCGGGTGATTCGATGCTACGGCGGCGCGGGCGGCCTCGCCAGTAGCCGCGAGAAGGTCACGGCAGGGGCCTACACAGTTATCGGTTTTTTTCGCTGCCCCGACTCGAACTTGAGCTGACGCATGGCGCCGCGCAGGTCGTTTTTGCTACTTGGGTAGTCGCTCCAGGGCCGGTTCCCCACGCTCAGGCGTTCGGCCACCGTGGTGACGCTCCAGTGCGCGCCGCTGCGCAGACCGGCCAGCTCCTCCCAGCCCACTGGCACCGAAACGCCCATACCCGGCCGGGCGCGTGCCGACCAGGCCGAAGCAGTGGTCGCGCCAAAGCCGTTTCGCAGGTAATCGACAAAGATTTTGCCGACGCGGTTTTTAGGTCCGCTTTTGGCGACAAAGGTTTGCGGCAACACCCGCGCCAAGTGATCGACGATGGCGTGTGAAAAATCCTTCACCACGTCAAAGTCCGGTGCCGACGAGCCCGGCTTCAACGGCACCAGGATGTGCAAGCCCTTGCCGCCACTGGTTTTTATAAAGCTCTTCAGCTGCAATTCGTCGAGCAGCGTCTTGACCAGTTGCGCGCCTTGCATAACCTGGACCCATTCAACGCCCTCGCCGGGGTCAAGGTCGAAGGTCATCCGGTCGGGTTGGCGTATCGCCGACTCGGTGGCATTCCAGGTATGCAGCTCGATGACGTTGAGCTGGGCGGCCGCCAGCAAAGCATCGAGCGACTCGATCACCAGCAGCGCAGCATGGCCGGGGTCGAGTTCGGGCGACAGCAGCCGGATGCCGGGAATTGTCTTGGCGGCCGCATGCTTCTGGAAGAACAGCGCGCCCGCGACACCGTCGGGCGCGCGAACCAGCGCCACCGGACGGCCGGCCAGGTGCGGCAGCAGCAACCCGCTGACCGAGGCGTAGTAGTCCACCAGTTGTTGTTTGGTCACGCCGCTGGCTGCATCCATGACGCGCTCGGGGTGGGTGACCCGAACAGGCGGGGCCGTGCGGTTGGCGGCGCTGGAAGCCGGGCGCTTGCGGCTTGGGTCGGCGCGGGGCTCGGGGGCCTGAGTCGAAGCGGCGGGCATGACCAGCGTCGGCTCGCGCACGATCTGCCGCGCCGCTTTGTCGTCGCGCAAACCGGCGAACGACGCATGGCGGACGCGGCCGGTCTGCGTCCATTCGGCAAACGCCACTTCGGCCAGCAACTGCGGCTTGACCCATTGCGCCCGCAGGCTGCGCGGCAGGTCTGAAAACGGGTCTTTGGTGCTGTGCAGCGCAGCGAGTTTTTGCTGCAGCGCCAGCAAGGCCGGCGCGCTGAAGCCGGTGCCGACGTTGCCGGCGTAACGCAGTTTGCCCGCCGCGTCGTGCACCCCGAGCAGCAGCGCACCCAGCCCGGCGCGGGCGCCTTGCGGGGCGGTGTAGCCGCCTATGACGAACTCCTGACGCAGCCGGGTCTTGAGCTTGATCCAGCTTGGCGAGCGGCGTGACACATAGTGCGCATCGGCGCGTTTGCCGATCAACCCTTCGAGTCGGAGCTGCCGGCTCGATGCCAGCAGGTCGGCCAGCGGCGCGTCGAAGCTTTCGCTGAACACGATGTCGGCCTGCGGGGACTCGGTGATGGCCGCGCACAAAATGTCGCGGCGCGTCGAAAGCGGCACCGCCCGCAGGTCCAGTCCGTCGAAATACGGCATATCGAACACGAAGTAACGGATGCGCGCGCCGGCCTCTGCTGCCGGCTTGCCGCTTCGGTCAAAGGCGTTTTGCAGCGCGCCGAAGTCGGGCAGTCCATCGGCATTGAGCACCACGATCTCGCCGTCTATCCAGGCCGAGCGCAAGCCCAGCCTTGCTATCGATGCGCACAGCTGCGGCAGCCGGGCCGACCAGTCGTGGCCGTTGCGCGTGAAGCAGCGCACCGTGGCGCCGTCGATGCGCGTCAGCAGCCGGTAGCCGTCGAGCTTGATCTCGTAGAGCCAGCCTGCCGGGTCGGTGGGAGGCCTGGTGGCCGGGCTGGCGAGTTGCGGCGCCAGCGTGGCGGGCAAGGGGGCTAGCAACGCGCCTTGGGGCAGGGCGCTGGCTTCAGCCGGTTGCGCGGCGCCGGTCGATGCGGCCGTTCTACTTGCGCTTTTTTTCGCTGGCATCGGCGTTTTTTTTGCCGCTGCCGCAGCTCCCAGCGGCTTGCCGGTGATGACGCTGTCCGGCTGCGCTTCGAGCACGTCGAACTCGGCTGCTGCGCGGGCCTGCGCGTCTTTTTCCTTGATCAGCAGCCAGGGCTGCTTGTCGTCGCTGTCCTTGCTGACGTCGCCAGAGCGCCGGTGCATGCGCACCAGAGTCCAGCCGCCTGTGAGCTTTTTGCCGTGCAGTTCGAACTTCAGCTTGCCCTGAGCCAGGCCTTGCGCGGCATCGCCGATGGGCGTCCAGCTGCCGTGGTCCCAGACGATCACCTCACCGGCCCCGTACTGCTTTGCTGGAATCACGCCTTCAAAACCGGCGTAGTCGAGCGGGTGGTCCTCGACCTGCACGCCCATGCGTTTGACGGCTGGGTCCAGGCTCGGTCCCTTCGGCACGGCCCAGCTTTTCAGCGTGCCGTTCAGCTCCAGCCGAAAGTCGTAATGCAGATTCCGGGCGGCATGTTTTTGCACGACGAAGCGCAGCGCCGCTCTGGCATAGGAACCGGCAGGCTGTGGTCCGTCGGCGCCGCTTGGCTCAGCCGTTTTCGTGAAGTCGCGTTTGGCGTGGTAGCGCTCGAGGGTGTGCGGCTTGGCCATGGAGGTAGCCGCTGCGCTGCCCGATTTACGCGGCGCGTTTGACTGCTGCCCGACGTGGTGCTGCCGCCGGTTTGGTCGCAGCTCGCTTTGTTGCAGCGGGCTTGGTCGCGGCGGGTTTGCGCACCGGCTTGGCGGGCGACTGGGCGGCTTTGGCTGCCGGGGCTATGGTCGCGTCGCCGGCTCCGGCCTTGCGCAGACTGCGTTTTAACAGCTCGGTCAGGTCCAGAATATTCGCGCCCGAAGTTTCGGAAGAGGCGTCAGCCGATTCGTGCGGCTGCACGACGGTTTCGGTCAGACCCTGCTTCACTTTTTCAGCGACCAGCGAAAGGATTTTCTCCTTGAACACATCGGTGAAGCGGGCCGGCTCCCATAGGGTGGTCATGTCGTCCACCAGCTGTTTGGCCATCGCCAGCTCCCGTTCGCTTAAACCGGCGGCTTTGGCACCCTCGGCTGGCAAATCCAGCTCGTCCCACGGCCGGATGTCGGCGCCCCAGCGCAGCAGGTTCAGCACCAGACCGGGCCCGCTGGGCACCAGCACCGCCAGATGCTGTTTCGTCTGGATCACCACGCGGGCGATGCCGACGCGCCGGGTCTGCAGCAGCGTGTCGCGCAGCAGCGCATACACCTTGTGCCCCTTGTTGATCGGCGCGATGTAGTAGGGCCGTTCGAGGTACACGAAAGGAATTTCGGTGTTGCTGACGAAGCTGTCGATCTCTATGGTTTGCGTCGTTTTGGGGTAGGCGGCGGCGATCTCTTCGTCGCTCAGCACTACGTACTGGCCGTCGTCGGTGGCGATGCCCTTGACGATGTTTTCTTTGGCGATCTCTTCGCCGGTTTTTTTATTGATGCGCTTGTAGCCGACCGGATCCATGCTGCGTTTGTCGAGCCAGTCGAAGTCGAGCGCGTCGCTCGAGGTTGCCGCATGCAGCGCAACCGGAATGTGAACCAGCCCGAAGCTGATCGCCCCCTTCCACAACACGCGTGAACTCATAGCGCAGCTTCGACGCTTTGAACAGGCTGCGCTGTCGGCTGTGCAAGTGTGCTGGCGTAGGACAGCCGCACGGTGCCGTGCGCGCGAGCGGGTAGCAGCCGGTGTGCGGTCTCGGCGATGCAATCTGGCGTTGGACGACGCAATCTGGCGCTTTCGTCTGAATGGCCAGCGGGAAGCGCACGGGAATCATCTGAGTTTTAACCCCTTGGAGCGACGACCATGACTTTGAAGTATTTGAACCACCCCGTTGGCAAACTCGCTGCGGCGGCCCTGGCTGTGACGCTGGTCGGCGGCTGCGCCAGCATGCGTGATTTCGCAGGCATGGGTGACTCGTCCGCAAACCGAGTCGCGCTGACGACCATGTTGCGCGGCGCCAACGAGGTACCGGCCGTCAATTCCGCCGGCACCGGCTCGGTCGATGCGATGTTCGACAAAACCACCAGCCAGTTGCGCTGGAAAGTCAACTACAGCGGCCTGAGCGGGCCAGCCACGGCGGGGCATTTTCACGGTCCTGCTGCAGCCGGTGCGAACGCTGGCGTCGTCCTCGGCTGGACTGCGCCGATCCAGAACGCGATGGAGGGCAGCGCCATGCTGACCCCGGCACAGGCCGCCGATTTGCTCGCTGGCCGCTGGTACGCCAATGTGCACACGGCGGCGAATCCGTCCGGCGAGCTCCGCGGGCAGATGACGGTTCGGAACTGAGCCACCGGCAGGCCGAGCCAGCCTCCGCTTGCCTGACGGCTGAAGGGGCAAGTGGGGCTGTGGGGTAGCGCCGCAAGCTCAGAGCCACCGGCCAGCTCAGAGCCGCGTGCCGGCAGAGAGCCAACTGCCTGCGCAAAAGAAGTGAGCCTGCGAGGCCGTCGCTATAAAAAGAGGAGCCTCCTGCGCCCGTATTCATTGGGCCATGTGGCTTTTTTATTCTGATTCGTGAGCGGAAACAGCTTGCCGCGCCAGGTTGGCTGGTCAGCGCCGGGCGCTGCGCCAAATCGCCAAGTGAACGCGTCCGGCGCTCTCGGTGGGGGCATTCGGCCGCAAACGGCGGTAAAACCTTAAAATTACCGGTTGCCCCCGCGCGTCTCGCGGCTGTGGCGCCCCCTCCCGTCCTCACCGATCGCCCCATGAACGCCCCCGCCAAATCCGTTGTGGATGTCTCGTTTTTCACGCGGCCCGCCAAGCCACTGACCAGCTACCGCAAGTACTGGGCGGCGCGTTTTGGCACCGCCAAATTTCTGCCCACCAGCCGGGTAGAGATGGACGCGCTTGGCTGGGACAGCTGCGACATCGTCATCGTCTCTGGCGATGCCTACGTGGACCATCCGAGCTTTGGTATGGCGGTGATCGGCCGGATGCTGGAAGCGCAGGGCTTTCGGGTCGGCATCATCGCGCAGCCCGACTGGCAGAGCGCCGAGCCGTTCAAGGTTCTGGGCCGGCCGAACCTGTTTTACGGCGTCACCGCCGGCAACATGGATTCGATGATCAACCGCTACACGGCGGACCACAAAATCCGCAGCGACGACGCCTACACCCCCGGAGATATCGGCGGCAAGCGGCCCGACCGTGCGGCGCTGGTGTATTCGCAGCGCTGCCGCGAGGCGTACAAAGAGGTTCCGATCATCCTGGGCGGCATCGAAGGCTCGTTGCGCCGCATTGCGCATTACGACTACTGGTCCGACAAGGTGCGCCGTTCTGTAGTCGTCGATTCGAAATGCGACCTGCTGCTGTACGGCAACGCCGAACGGGCCATCGTCGAGATTGCCCACCGGCTGGCCGCAAAGGAGCCGGTGGCCAGCATCACCGACGTGCGCGGCACGGCGTTCATCCGCAAAAGCGGCGACGAGACGGTGCAGGGCTGGTTCGAGATCGATTCGACCAGTGTCGATGCGCTGGGCCGGGTTGAGGCGCATGTCAATCCGTACATGATGATTTCCGACGTGGCGAAAGAGCAGGGCGCGACCTGTGCGCGGGAAGATGAGGCAGAGGCGGTGGCCACTCAAGCCGAGGCTGCGGCTGGCTTACTCGCTCTCCCTTTCGGAGAGGGCAGGGGTGAGGGCGCAGCGAAGCCGCTTCAGGCCGTTGAAAGCGCGAAAACTTCAGTCAAGGAAAACTCGGGGAGCCCTCACCCTGACCCTCTCCCAAAGGGCGAGGGAACAAGACAGGCCAACCCGGCCATCAAACCACTCACCTTTGTGCCCAACCCCAGCCTGTCGCACATGCAGGGCCGCATCAAAGTCCCGCCGCGCGATCGTTCGGTCATCCGCCTGCCGTCCTACGAGCAGGTCAAGAGTGACCCGGTGCTGTATGCCCACGCCAACCGCGTGCTGCACCTGGAAACCAACCCCGGCAACGCCCGTGCGCTGGTGCAGGCGCACGGCGAAGGCGAAGAAACCAAAGGCGGCAAGCGCCTGGCTCGCGACGTCTGGATCACGCCGCCGCCGATTCCGCTGACCACCGCCGAGATGGACTACGTTTTCGACCTGCCGTATGCGCGCTCGCCGCATCCTTCGTATGCCGATGAAAACGGCAGCCACGACCACGCCACCAAAATCCCGGCCTGGGAGATGATCCGCTTCAGCGTCAACATCATGCGCGGCTGCTTCGGCGGCTGCACCTTCTGCTCGATCACCGAACACGAAGGCCGCATCATCCAGAGCCGCTCTGAAGACTCTGTGATCCGCGAGATCGAGGCGATCCGCGACACCGTCAAGGGTTTCACCGGCGCAATTTCCGACCTGGGCGGGCCGACCGCCAACATGTACCGCATCGGCTGCAAGTCGCCCGAGATCGAATCGGCCTGCCGCAAGCCGTCGTG
>JAJAYS010000374.1 GCA_026786065.1 Polaromonas sp. | reverse complement strand
TTGACCCGTGACGTCATTGAAACCCCTGCTCATCAAGCACTGAGCGAGGCGGCCTTCGCAGATTTTTGCAGCGCACTCACCCGCATTTTCAGCGGCCTCAACGGCGCATCGACCATCAACGAAGCGCAGACCGAAGCGCTGGTCATCAACAAGGTTCTCGGTGAGTTGGGCTGGGGGGACGACATGCTGCCGCAGGTCAACCTCTCCGGCAAGCGGAGCGAGGATGTGCCCGACGTGCTGCTTTTTGCCAACGCCGCCGCCAAGGCCGCCGCACTCCCTTTGAAAGACGACCAGCGCTACCGCCACGGCCTGGCCATTCTGGAAGCCAAACGCTGGTTGCGCCCGCTGGACCGGGGCGATGCGCCGGAGCCCACCGACCCCGACGCACCCTCGTCGCAAATGCTGCGTTACCTGAGCCGCGCCGACGTGGTGTCGGACCGCGCCGTCAAATGAGGCGTGCTGACCAACGGCGCGGTGTGGCGGCTCTACTGGCAAGACGCCCGCTCCCGCGCAGAAGAGTTTTTTGAAGTCGATCTGGCCGCCGCGCTTGGCGTGCCGGGCGTCCAGCAAGAGCTCGATGAGACCGCACCCGACCACGCGCTGCGGCTGTTTTTTCTGTTTTTTCAGCGCGCCGCCTTTCTGCCGCAAAGCTGGGACAGCGCCGGGCGGACTTTCCACGGCTACGCGCTAAACGAAGCCCGGCTGTACGAAGAAAAAGTCTCGCAAGACCTGGGCGCCTGGTTGTTTGGCGAAATTTTTCCGCAACTGGCCGACGCGCTGGCACGCGGAGACTTGCATGCGCTGACGCACGGGGTCGGCTACGGCCAGTTCAGGCGCCCGCAGTTCACCCGCGAGTACTTGGACGAAGTGCGTGAAGCCACCTTGGTGCTGCTGTACCGCCTGCTGTTTTTGTTCTACGCCGAAGACCGCAATTTACTGCCGGTGAAAGACGCGCGTTATGCGCCCTACAGCGTGCGGCGGCTGCGTGAGGAGGTGCGCGACAAGGTGGATGCGGGGACGCGGTTTTCGAGCACCGTGCCCAAGATGTGGCTGGCGCTCAACGGCGTGTTTCACATCATCAACGTGGGCGACGACGAAATAGGTATGCCCGCCTACAACGGCGGTCTGTTTGACCGCGCCCGCGCACCGCTGCTGGAGCGCACCCATGTCACCGACGCCATCATGGCACCCATCATCGATGCACTGTCGCGCCGCACCGAGGACCTGCTGCGCGGCTGGATCAACTACCGCGACCTGTCGGTCTCGCACCTGGGCGGCATTTACGAGCGCTTGCTCGATTACAGCCTGGTGCATGAGGTTCAGGCCAAAGACGATTACAAAGACAAGCCCGAGATCAACCGCCTGACGGCCCAGCCCGCCAGCTTTGCGCGCAAGGTGTCTGGCAGCTACTACACGCACGACGACCTGGTGCGGCTGATTCTGCGCGAGTCGGTCGGCTTGCTGGCCAAAGAGCGGCTGCACGCCTTTGAGGCGCATCTTGAAAAGCAATCGAAAAAAGGCTCGCTCAACCCCGGCGACTGGGACGCGCTGGATTCGCGCTACCCGGCCAGTCAAATACTGGAGCTGAAGATTTGCGACCCGGCGATGGGCAGCGGGCACTTTTTGGTGGCCCTGGTGGACGACCTGGCCGACCGCGTGCTCGAAGCCATGACCATTGCGGCCCACCAGGTCAGCCAGCAGCCCTGGGCCGCGCACTTGGTGCAAACAGGCCGGCCCTGGCAAAGCCCGGTGCTGGCGCGCGTGGCGCAGATTCGCCGCAGCATCAAGACCACCGCCAAAAAACACGGCTGGGCCGTGACCGACGCGCAGCTCGATGACCGGCACATCGTGCGCCGCATGATCCTGAAAAAGACCATTTTTGGCGTGGACAAAAACCCGATGGCCGTCGAGCTGGCCAAGTCCGCGCTGTGGCTGCACACCTTCACCGTCGGCGCGCCCTTGAGTTTTCTGGACCACCACCTGCGCATTGGCGACAGCCTGCACGGCGAGCGCCTGCCGCAAGTGCAGCGCAATCTGCAAGACCTGGGCGCGCTGCTGCTGCAAAGCGAATTTGACCGGCTCGCGCTGGCGGCCAGAAACATCGCCCAGGTGGCGGACCTGACCGACGTGGACATTGCCGAAGCGCAATTGTCCAAACAGCTTGCGCAAGAAGCCGCCGCACAAGTCGCGCCCATCCATGCCGTGCTGGACTTCTGGCGTGCCTTGCGCTGGCTGGTGCCGGGCTGGCCGGTCAACAAAGTCAGCAAACTTTCAAAAATACTCAAATCTGAAAAAGACCAGCCCAACCTGGTGCTCGAAGGGCTGGTCAAGCTGCTCAACCCCGACAACAACCTGGCCGCCGTGCTGGCCGCAGGTCGGCTCGACGGCAACGACGCCGCCACGCTGGCCGCCAACGCGCTGATGGCCAGCGCGCGCAAGCTGGCCAAACGGGAAACGTTTTTTCACTGGTGGACCAGCTTCCCGACGGTATTTGGCGCGGGCGCGGGCGGTGGAGTTGGCACAAGCGCCAAGGGCGGCTTCGATGCGGTCATCGGCAACCCGCCGTGGGACCGCATCAAGCTGCAGGAAGTCGAATGGTTTGCTGAACGCTCACCGGCGATTGCCGCCCAGCCCCGCGCGGCCGACCGCAAACGCATGATTGCCGCGCTGGCCGGCATCAACATGATGCAGACTGCCACCAACACGCCGCCGGTGGTGGATTTGTGGGCGCAATACCAGCAGGCAGTCAGCAGCGCAGAGGCCAATGCCCGCGTGGTGGGCAACAGCAAGCTCGGCAGTGGCGACTACCCGCTGCTGGGCGGTGGCGACGTTAATTTGTACAGCCTGTTTGTCGAGCGTGCGCAGGCGCTGGCCGCGCCCGACGGCCTGGTGGCACTGGGCACGCCCAGCGGCATTGCCGCCGACAAAGGCGCGGCCGAGTTTTTCAGCAGCATCAGCAGCACCGGCCGGCTCGGTGCGCTGTTTGATTTTGAAAACCGCAAAGTGTTTTTCCCGGACGTGCATGCCAGCTTCAAGTTTTGCGTCCTGTTGTTTGGCGGTGTGCGGCGCCAGTTTGCGCAGTCGCGCTGTGCTTTCTTTTTACACAACCTGGCTGAACTGGACGAGCCCGCCCGTTCGTTGGTGCTGACCCGCGCCGACTTCAAGGCGGTGAACCCCAACACCGGTGCGGCGCCGATCTTCCGCAGCCGGCGCGATGCGGACATCACGCTCAGGCTTTATGCGAACCATCCGGTGCTGGTGAAGCACGGCGATATCAGTGCGGCCACCGGGCAGCAGCCCGACGTGAAAGCCTGGCCGGTGAAGTACGCAAGGATGTTCGACATGACCAACGACTCGGGGCTTTTTTTGAAAGCCGACGAGCTGGCGAAGGACGGCTTTGCGCCCAGCGGGCTGAACCGCTGGCGCAACCCGGCCGGGCTGGAGGCGGTGCCGCTGTACGAAGGCAAGATGGTGCAGATGTACGACCACCGGGCGGCCGATGTGGTGGTTAATGCGGCGAACCTGCACCGTGCTGCGCAGCCTGACACGATTCCAGGCGAAGAAAAAATCAGCCCTGACCGCTACCCCAGACCGCAGTTTTTTGTTGCTGCGTCTGAAACGCTGGTGAACCCCTACCAGTGGGCGCTAGGCTACAAGGAGATTTCAGCGCCAACGAATGAGCGAAGCATGATTGCCACGCTTTTGCCGGCAGTCGGCTTTGGCAACAAGGTGCCGCTTCTCATCCCTGCGGGTGAACCGCCCGAACACGCGGTGCGAACCGTGTCACTGCTGGCGGCAACCCTCAACGCCTTCGCGTTTGATTTTGTGCTGCGTCAAAAGCTGCAGGGTCAGACCATTAATTTGTTCATTCTTGAGCAACTCCCCGTCATCCCCCCAGCCCGCTTCCAGGACCCGCTGCCCACCGCCTTCGCCCAAGCCATGCGCGCCGCCAGACTGATGAACGGCCATCACCCGCAGCCAACGGTGGCCGATTTCGTGATCCCGCAGGTGCTGGCGCTGAGCTATACCGCGCACGACATGGCACCGTTTGCCCGTGACCTGGGCTATGTGGATGCAGCGGGCGAGGTGCTGCCGCCCTTTGTCTGGAACGATGAAGAGCGCCGCGCCCGCCTGGCCGCGCTGGACGCGCTGTTCTTTTTTCTCTATGGCCTGAATGCCGACGACGCGGCTTACATCCTGGACAGCTTCCCCATCGTGCGGGAGCAAGACCTCAAAGCCTTTGGCCGCTACCGCACGCGGGACGAGGTTCTGGCTGGTCTTGCGGTTTTGAATGGCTGATGCGGGCGCTGATATTTGTCGGTAATCTGGTGACCACTGGGCTTCCCGCGCGCCGCTTGCCCTCACCCCCTTCGACTTGGCTCAGGACAGGCCAGCCCTCTCCCAGAGGGCGAGGGAGCAAAGATGGGCCCAAGTTCCCTCTCCCTCCAAGAGAGGGTTAGGGTGAGGGCGCCCCTGCTTCGCGTCTGCGAGCCAAGAGAATCTGAGCAACCACAAAACTGAATGAAAAAACGCCACAGCCCAATCAATACGGGCGCAAGCAGCTCCTGAAATAATAGCAACTGATTTTAAGTTTCGACTTGACCATGAAGCCACAACCCGATTTATTCAACGACCACCCAGCGGATGCGCAAGCAGATGCGAATGCAGACGCGTCGGCCCAAACCACGCGGCCCACCGGCACGGCGCTGCGCCTGGGTGGGCCTGGCACGGCTGGCGTCAAGCTGTCTCCGGCGCAAAAGCGCTTTAACAGCTTGTTGGCGCGCATCGACAAGCTCAAGGCGCAGATTGCCGACCTTCAAGCCGTCACCGACGCCCACCGCAATGTGTACCAGGCCACCCTCGCGCCGCTGCGCAAGCAGCTCCGGCTGCACATGCGCACCTTGGCGCTGTGGCTGAATGAACGCCTGCAAGGCAAGGGCATGACGCCGGCGCAAAGCCGCACCGCCCATGAGATTTTTTATGGCGTTTGCGAGGGCCTGGCCGCCGACGGCGACGAAGAGATGCGCGCGCTGCACGACAAGCACAGCCCGCAAAGACTGCAAAAAAAGCGCCGCGCGGCGGCAGCAAACATCCAGGCGAAAATGGAAGATCTGTTGGGCAAGAAGCTGCCAGTCGATGACCTGCTCGATGACCTGCCTGATGACCGGGACCCGCTGGAGGCCTTGCTGCAAAAAGCGATGGGCCAGGCCGCAGAAGAAGCCGCGACGCGCACCAGCAATGCGCGCCACAAAACTGGACCCGGAAAGGCCGCGCAAAAAGCCCGGCAAAAGCAGG
>JAJAYS010000373.1 GCA_026786065.1 Polaromonas sp. | reverse complement strand
CTGCGACCACGCGTCGATGCCTCCCGCGACATTGACGACCTGTGTGAAGCCGTTTTCGGCAAGCAGTGTGGCGACGTGGTGGCTGCGCATGCCGTGGTGGCACAGCACGGCAATCGGGTGCGCCGGGCCGTGCGTCTCTTTTAATTGGGCAAGCCGGGCCGGCACCTCGCGCATCGGAATGTGCAGCAGCGTGAAGCCGTCCTCCTTGACGATGGACGTTTGCAGCTCCCAGGGCTCCCGGACATCAAGCACCAGGGGCGGGCTGGCGGATGCGCCGGGCGCAGCGCGCTGGCGCCAGTCGGAGAAGTCGGAAGGATGAAGTTGGTGGATCATGGGTGGATTAAAAAAAAGAGGCCCTGAACGCCCATGAAAGGCGCAGCGCGGACGCTGGACGGATGCTAAAACCTGAAGTTTGAGGGTTCCGGGAAATTGAGCAGGCGCGGGGCCACCGTGTCCCACGCAGTTGTGGTGCGCATCGCCTCGGGGGCGACGCAGGTGATCAGCGTGGCATGCATCATCGGCTCGAAACCGGTAATGGCGCTCAAGCGGCCACCGACCTTCAGCAGTGACAGCAGCGCAGCCGGCACGTCGGCAACCGAGCCGCTGAGCACGATGACGTCGAAAGGTCCACCGAGCTCGCCCGGTTTCGAGCCGTCGGCGGTGCGCACCTGCGCGTTGTGGATGCCGGCGCGCAGCAGGTTTTTGCGTGCGATGCTGGCCAGGCCAGGGTCGATCTCAAGAGTCAGCACTTCGCGCGCCCGGTGCGCCAGCAGCGCCGTCATGTAGCCCGAACCGGTGCCGATCTCCAGCACGGTCTGGTGCTTTTGCACCGCCAGGTCCTGCAGCAAACGGGCCTCTACCTTGGGGGCCAGCATGCACTGCCCGGGTTCAACGGCCGAGGCGCCAGCCAGCGGGAGCTCCATATCGGCAAAGGCCAGCGCCCGGTGCGCCGGCGGCACGAAGTCTTCCCGCCGGACGACGGCGAGCAGCGACAGCACATGGTCGTCGAGCACTTCCCAAGGCCGGATCTGCTGCTCGATCATGTTGAATCGGGCCTGTTCGTAGTTCATGGCGTTTGCGGTGGTAAAAGTGAATCCGGAAAAAACGGGGGCCGCCGATGGAGCTTGGCGGCCTGGTTCGACGCAGTGCAGCGGTGCGCCCGATCAGTCACCGATTTTAGTCGCCGACACGCTGGCGGCGTCGGCCGGCCGGGCGAAGCGCCGCTTGAACCAGACCGCCAGATCGTCCATGAAGCAGTAGGTGACCGGCACCACCACCAGCGTCAGCAGCGACGAGGTGATGACGCCGCCTATGACCGCCTGGCCCATGGGCGCGCGCTGCTCGGAGCCTTCGGTCAACGCAAAGGCCAGCGGCACCATGCCGAAAATCATCGCTAGCGTGGTCATCAAAATCGGCCGCAGCCGCACCCTGGCGGCCTCCAGCAGCGCCGCGCTGCGGTCCATGCCGGGCGTGACGCTGCCGTCGGCGGCGATCTGCGGGGCGCGCATGCGAATCGCAAAATCGACCAGCAAAATTGCGTTTTTGGTGACCAAGCCCATCAGCATCACGATGCCGATGATCGAGAACATCGACAGCGTCGAGCGAAACAGCAGCAGCGCCAGCACCACGCCGATCAGCGTCAGCGGCAGCGAGGTCATCAGCGCCAGCGGCTGCAAAAAACTCTTGAACTGGCTGGCCAGAATCATGTAGATGAACAGCACCGCCATTACCAGCGCGGAGATGGCGTAGCCGAAGGACTCTGCCATGTTCTTGGTCGAGCCGCTGAACCTGTAGCTGGTGCCCGGCGGGAAGGCCAGCGCATCGAGCGCGGTGCGGATGTCGCTGGAGACTTCGCCGGCCGAGCGGCCCGACACGTTGGCGCTGATGGCGACTTCGCGTGCCATGTCGCGGCGGTTGATCTGGTTGGCGCCGGTGGTTTCAATTACGCTGGCCAACTGGCTGAGCCGCACTATACGCGCCGAGCCGTCGGCATTGCTGCCGACCGCGCTGCTTATGAAAGGCAGGCGCGCCAGGTCGGCGGCCGAATTGCGTGCATCAGGCGCCAGCCGCACGTTGACGTCGTAGGTCTGGTCGTCCGGCGCGCGCCAGTTGCCGACGGTCTGGCCGGCGATCAGCGTGCGCAGCGCAGCGGCAATCTGCGCGGCCGACAGCCCGAGGCTGGAGGCGGCCATCGGCTGCACCTCGATGGACAGCACGGGTTTGTCGGGCTTGGCGCTGGAGTCCAGATCGACCAGACCGGCAATGCCTCGAATCTCCCGGGTGACGCGGTCCGACAGGCGCTCCAGCTCTTTCAGGTCCGTGCCCTTGATTGAAAACTCGATCTGCTTGTTGCCACCGACCGAATCGACCAGCCCGACGTGCGTGACGACGATGCCGGCGACGCCGTTCAAGCGTTCGCGCAGTGCAACCGAAAGCTGATCGACGCTGCGCGTGCGCGCCTTGCGCTCGACCAGGCGCACATACACGCTGGCGTAAATTTTCCCCTGCGCGTTGCCGGTGTTGATGGTGGCCAGCGTGTAGCGGACCTCCGGAAACTCCCGCACGATGCTTTCGACCTGGCGCGCCTTGGCTTCGGTGGCCTCCAGTGACGAGCCGACCGGCGTGTAGAACGACAACGTGGTTTCCGAAAAATCGGCCTTGGGCACGAACTCGGTCCCGAGCAGCGGCACCATCAGCAGACTCGACGCGAAGATCGCCAGCGCCACGAACAGGGTGGTGATCTTGTGACCGAGCGACCAGCGCAGCACCTGCTGGTAGGCGGCGCTGACATGCTCGGTGGCCCGGTCGAAGCCGCCGGTGACGCGGCCTATGGTTCTGTCGTACAGGCTGCCCGGAGGCCCGCTGCGACCGTGTTCGCCAGCCGGTTTGATTGCCGGGTCGTGCCAGATGCTGGAGAGCATCGGGTCCAGCGTGAAGCTGACGAACATCGATATCAGCACCGCTGCGACGATGGTGATGCCGAACTCGTGAAAAAACTTGCCGATGATGCCGCCCATGAAGCCGATGGGCAGAAACACCGCGACGATGGAGAAGGTCGTTGCCAGCACGGCCAGACCGATTTCGCGTGTGCCGTCGAGCGACGCCTGGTAGGGAGCCTTGCCCATCTGCACGTGGCGCACGATGTTCTCGCGCACCACGATGGCGTCGTCGATCAGCAGCCCGACGCACAGGCTCAGCGCCATCAGCGTGATCATGTTGATCGTGAAACCGAACAGGTTCATGAACAAAAAGGTGCCGATGATGGAGATCGGCAGCGTCAGCCCGGTAATGACGGTCGAGCGCCAGGAGTTCAGAAACAAAAATACGATCAGGATGGTCAGCAGCGCGCCTTCAAACAGCGTGCGGCGCACGTTCTCGACGGCTACGCGAATCGGCCGCGAGCCGTCGGCAATCAGTTGCAGCCGGATGCCGGGCGGCAACTGCGGCGTCAGCTCGGTAATCGCCTTGTTCAGCCCATCGACCACCGTGATGGTGTTTTCGTCCTGGGCCTTTTGCACGCTGGCCAGCAGCGTGCGCTGGCCGTTGAACAGCGCCAGGCTCTCGACCTCCTGCGCGCCGTCGGCAATGCGCGCCACCTGGCCGACGGTCACGGCCGTGGCCGCGCCCGAGCCGCCGCCGCGCCGCGCCACGATGATGTTGGCGAAGTCTTCGGGCCGCTTCATCCGCGCGTCGATCCTTACCACGCGGTCTTGGGCCTGCGAGCGGATCGAGCCAATCGGCAAGTCCTGGTTCTCGGCCCGCACCGCCGTGACGACCTGATCGGCGCTGACGCCGAGCGCCTCCATCGCCTGCGGGTTCAAGTACAGATTGATCTCGCGTTTGGTCGCGCCAACCAGCGTCACCGCGCCAGCGCCGCGCACGTTTTCGAGCCGCCGCTTTAGAGTCTGGTTGGCCCAGTTGGTCAGCTCGACGGCAGACAGGACGGCAGCCGGCGCGGCATCGCCGGTTTGACTGCCGCCGCCGCCGACGCCGACGGCCGGGCGCAGCGATGCGGCGTCGCTTGCCGCGTCAAGGCGGTTGCCTGACGGTGGTGCAGCGCCGGGATCGACCGGCAGCACTGCGACCGACCACACCGCCCGGCTCGCCGGATCAAAGCGCAGTACCCGCGGGTCTTTTACTTCGTCACGGAACAACTGGCGAATCGCGGCGACTTTCTCGCGCACGTCTTCGGCGGCCTTGCGGCCATCGACGTACAGCTGGAACTCGATGACAACGACCGACTGGCCTTCGAAGCTGCGCGAGCTCAGGGTGTTGATGCCGGCAATCGAGTTGACGCCTTCTTCGAGTTTTTTGGTGACTTCGCTCTCGACGATCTCGGGTGCTGCGCCGGGGTAGTCGGCCGTCACTACAACGACCGGAAAGTCGATGTTGGGGAACTGGTCCACCTGCATGCGCTGATACGAGAACAACCCCAGCACCACGATGGCGAGCATCACCATCGTCGCGAAGACCGGGTTCTTCAAACTGACCTGGGT
>JAJAYS010000372.1 GCA_026786065.1 Polaromonas sp. | reverse complement strand
GGTGCCGACAGGCCGGAGGCCAGTTCGCGGTGCACCTGGCTTTCGGTGGTGCGGGCGCCGATCGCGCCCCAGGCTATCAGGTCGCCGAGGTACTGCGGCGAGATCACGTCAAGAAACTCGCTGCCGGCGGGCAGGCCGAGGCGGTTGATGTCGATCAGCAACTGGCGGGCAATGCGCAGGCCTTCGTCGATGCGAAAGCTTTCGTCCAGATAGGGGTCGTTGATCAAACCCTTCCAGCCGACGGTGGTGCGCGGCTTTTCAAAGTACACCCGCATGACGATTTCCAGAGTGCCGGCGTACTTTTTGCGCTGTTCAGCGAGCTTTCGGGCGTAGTCGAGCGCGGCGCTTGGGTCGTGGATTGAGCAGGGGCCGATGACTACCAGCAGCCGGTCGTCCTGGCCGGCCATGATGTTGTGAATCGCCTGGCGGGTCTGGCTGATCAGTGCCTCGACCGGTGTGCCTCGAATCGGGAAGAAGCGGATCAAATGTTCGGGAGGGGGTAGCACGGTGATGTCCTTGATGCGTTCGTCGTCGGTCTGGCTGGTCTTATCGACGGTGCGCGCATACCAGACATCGCCGGCGGCTTGGGGCTGGACATTCATCGGAAGGCTCCTTGTCAGGGTGAAAAGTGAAAGGGTGAAAGCGGAAAAGGCAAAAGCGGAAGGGCAAAAAAAAACCGCCGGAGGTCCGGCGGTTTTTTGAAAAATTCGCTGCTCGAAAGCTGCTTACGCGAAATTCTCTCTACCGCCGGGAGGCGTTTGAGAACCAGTAGTAAGCAAAATAAAACTTTGCGGCAGTCATGGGGTGGAATGTAGCACAGGCCTACCAGCATTTAAAAGCAGGTTCAGGCGGTTCCGCCCACTGTCAGCCCGTCGATGCGCAGGGTCGGCTGGCCGACGCCGACCGGCACGCTCTGGCCTTCCTTGCCACAGGTTCCGACGCCGCTGTCTAGCCGCATGTCGTTGCCGATCATCTTCACCCGGGTCAGCGCGTCCGGGCCGTTGCCGACAATCGTCGCGCCCTTTACCGGGTACTGGATCTTGCCGTTCTCGACCCAGTACGCCTCGCTGGCCGAGAACACGAATTTGCCCGAGGTGATGTCAACCTGACCGCCACCGAAGTTGCTGGCATACAAGCCTTTTTTGATGCTCGCAATGACCTCTTCAGGTGCCTTGTCGCCGCCCAGCATGTAGGTGTTGGTCATGCGCGGCATTGGCACATGGGCGTAGCTTTCGCGCCGGCCGTTGCCGGTCGGTTTGACCTTCATCAATCTGGCGTTCAGAGAGTCCTGGATGTAGCCCTTCAATATGCCGTCTTCGATCAGCACGTTGCGCTGGCTGGCATGACCCTCATCGTCGATGTTGAGCGAGCCGCGCCGGTCGGCGATGGTGCCGTCATCCAGCACGGTGACGCCTTTGGCCGCAACGCGCTGGCCGATACGGCCCGAAAACGCGCTGGAGCCCTTGCGGTTGAAGTCGCCCTCAAGGCCGTGGCCGATAGCCTCGTGCAGCAAGATGCCGGGCCAGCCGGAGCCCAGCACCACCGTCATCTGGCCGGCCGGTGCCGGGCGGGCTTCGAGGTTGGTCAACGCGGCATGGACCGCATCGCCGACATACTGTGCGATTTGTGCGTCGTCGAAATAGGCGAGGCCGAAGCGGCCGCCGCCGCCGCTGGAGCCGACTTCGCGCCGACTCTTGCCGGCCACCTTCTGCTCGGCGATCACCGTGACCGACAGTCGCACCAGCGGCCGCACGTCGGCGGCCAGCGTGCCGTCGGCCCTGGCAACCATCACCACGTCGTATTCACTGGCCAGACCGGCCATCACCTGGACGATGCGCGGGTCTTTGGCTCTGGCCATTTTCTCGACCTTGCCGAGCAGTTCGATCTTGGCAGTGCTGCCCAGCGTAGCGATCGGGTCGAGGTCTTGGTAGAGCGAGCGGCTGCTGGCAACCCGCGAGGCCGGGGTTTTGACGCGGGACGATTTTGCCGCCGCGGAAATGCTGCGCACAGTGCGGGCCGAGTCGAGCAGCGAAGCCTCGGAGATGTCGTCGGAATAGGCAAACGCGGTTTTCTCGCCGCTGACGGCCCGCACGCCGACGCCCTGGTCGATGCTGAACGAGCCGGTTTTGACGATGCCTTCTTCAAGGCTCCAGCCTTCGCTGCGGGTGTACTGAAAGTACAGATCGGCGTCATCGACGCCGTTGGCCATGATCTCGCCGAGCGCCCGGCTCACATGCGCCTGGGTCAGGCCGAAGGGCGCCAGCAGCAGCTTCTCGGCTATCGCCAGCCGGGAAGAAGTGCTCGCAGAAGTGGGTCGGGTCGTGGACGACTTGGTCGAAGCGTTGAGGGGAAGGGCGCCGGAGGTTGAACGAAGTGAGGTCATCCGGGGATTGTAGGGAGTCGGGTCAAAAATGCGGACGGAGGGGCAAAACCGTGCAGCACGCGGCGCCCGCCGTTTGCCCGTCAGCGGGTTTGCAGAAACTTCAGCAGTGCGCCGTCGTCTTCACC
>JAJAYS010000371.1 GCA_026786065.1 Polaromonas sp. | reverse complement strand
CACCGAGCACATGCCCGGCCTGGCCAGCGTGGCCGGGCTGCGTGCGCGCCAGCCGCTTTTTGAATCAGGACCAAAGCCCGCTGTCATTCGCCTGTTACGACCTGGTCAGCGCAGACACGCTGGGCTCACCGCCCTGGCTGACGGTCCGCGGCAGCGACTGGAGCAGCAAGGTGCGACCGCATTTCACCAACACGCTGCGCACGATGTTCACGGTGGCCGATGAGGCGAAGCCGGAGTCGCTATAAAACCAGGTGCTCCCTGAGCCGGGATCAGCTGCGTAATGCCACGAACCAGAAAGGTCGCCAGCACGCTACGCCGCCCAGGCTTCGCCAAAAGCGTGAACCTGTTCCAGCACCAGCTCGATGGCGGCATCTTGATGATCCGGCGGGTACTTGTACTTGCGCAAAATGCGTCTGACCATCAAGCGCAGTCGAGCCTGAACACTTTCCCGCGCTGACCAGTCCACGCTCAGGTTCTTGCGCAGGTTCTCGGTCAGTTCGTGAGCGATTTTCTTGAGCGTCTCATCCGTCAACTCGCGCACCGCCGATTCGTTTTCAATCAACGCGTAGTAAAACCGCACTTCGTCCTCGGTAAGCCCCAGCGTTTCGCCGTGCAGCGAAGCTTCCCTGAACTTTTTCGCCATTCCAATCAGCTCTTCCATCACCTGTGCTGTTTCGATCGAGCGGTTCTGGTAGCGCTGAATGACATTGCCCAACATCTCCGAGAACTTGCGGTCCTGCACCACGCTGCCGGCAAAGCGGCTTTTGATCTCGCCCTGCAGCAAGCGCTCCAGCAGTTCGACGGCCAGGTTGCGTTCGGGCAGATCCCTGACCTGCGCCAGAAACTCGTCGTCCAGCAGGCCGATATTCGGCTTGTCCAGCCCGACCGCGTCAAAGATATCCACGACGCTTTCAGATACCACGGCCGAACTGATGATCTGGCGAATCGCCAGTTCGCGCTGCTCGTCCGTCCGCTTTTTCGCTGTCAGTTCTTTCTTGGTCAGGATGACTTTGACGCCTTGAAAGAAGGCGACTTCTTCACGCACCGCCTTGGCCTCGTCCAGCGTGCTGCACAGCGTGAACGCTTTGCTCATCGCCAGCGCGGTATCGGCAAACCGCTTCTTTCCGTCACGGGTCGGTCCGGTCTTGAGCCCCAGCACATGATTGGCGGCGCCTGCCAGTGTCTTGTGACCTCCAGTCAGGAAGCCGCTGTAGTCGAAGCCGTGCAGCATGGCGCGCAGCACGTCCATCTTCTCGGCCAGCAGGCTGAAAGCCTCATGTGCATCCACGGTCGGGCGACCCCGGCCCTGGCTGGCTGTGTACTCCTTCATGGCAAGTTTCAGCTCGTTGCCAATGCCGATGTAGTCCACCACCAGACCGCCTTGCTTGTCCTTGAGCACACGGTTGACCCGGGCAATCGCCTGCATCAGGTTATGCCCCTTCATGGGTTTGTCCACGTACAGCGTATGCACGCAGGGCGCATCAAAACCCGTCAGCCACATGTCGCGCACGATGACCATGCGCAGCGGATCAGTCGGGTCTTTAAAGCGCTTTTCCAGCCGCTTTTTGACCTGCGCGCTGTAGATATGCGGACGCAGCAGCGCCTTGTCGCTGGCCGATCCCGTCATCACGATCTTGATCGCGCCCTTCTCGGGGTCGGCATCAATCCAGTCCGGGCGCAGCTTGACGATCTCGTTGTACAGGTGTGCGCAGATGTCGCGGCTCATCGCCACCACCATGGCCTTGCCGGTCTGCGCCTTGTTGCGTTCTTCAAAATGGGCCACCAGGTCTTGCGCCACACTGGCAATGCGCGGCTCGGCACCCACTACTTTTTCCAGCGCCGCCCAGCGGCTCTTCAGCGCCGCCTGCTGGCTTTCCTCGTCGTCTTCCGCCAGCTCGTCCACCTCTTCGTCAAGCTGCTGCAGGTCAGCCTCCTTGAGGCTCAACTTGGCCAGGCGCGACTCGTAATAGATGGCCACCGTGGCGCCATCTTCCTTGGCCTGCTGCATGTCATACACATGGATGTAGTCGCCAAACACGGCGCGCGTGTCGCGGTCAGTGCTGCTGACCGGTGTGCCGGTAAACGCTACAAAGGTCGCGTGAGGCAGTGCGTCGCGCAGGTGCTGCGCGTAGCCGACCTGATAGCGTTCAATCATTTCGCCAACAACATACTCCGGCGCTACCAATTCAGCCCGGTGTGGTGCGGCCACTCCGTCACCCGTCGCTACTATATTCATAGCTGCTTGCCCCCGTCCCACCTGGACTGCAGGCACTTTTCGCATCTTTAGTTTGGCCTCAAAGCCGTACTGCGTGCGGTGCGCCTCGTCGGCGATCACGACGATGTTGTGGCGCTCTGAAAGCACGGGGAAGGTGTCTTCGTCCTCGCCCGGCATGAACTTCTGGATGGTGGCGAACACAATGCCGCCCGAAGGCCGGTTATTGAGAAGGGCGCGCAGGTCCTGCCGCGTGCGCGCCTGCACCGGCTGCTCGCGGAGTAAATCCTGCGCCAGACTGAACACGCCAAACAGCTGCCCGTCCAGATCATTGCGGTCGGTAATCACCACGATGGTCGGGTTCTCCATCGCCGGCTCCTGCATCACGCGGGCCGCAAAACAGGTCATAGTGATGCTTTTGCCGCTGCCCTGCGTGTGCCAGACCACGCCGCCCTTCTTGCAGCCGCCGGGGAGTGACGCTTCAATGACGCGCTGGATTGCCGCACGCACCGCATGAAACTGGTGGTAGCCGGCGATTTTTTTGATAAGCGTACCGTCGTCTTCAAACAGAACGAAGTAGCGCAGGTAGTCCAGCAGGTACTGCGGCGCCAGCACACCGCGAACCAGGGTTTGCAGTTCATTGAACTCACCCAGCGGATCCAGCACCTCACAGTTAATCGTGCGCCAGGCCATGAAGCGCTCGGCGTCGCTGGAGAGCGAACCCATCAGCGCCTCGGTGCCGTCCGAGATCACCAGCACTTCGTTGGTCTGGATGACGTCGGCGATCTGCTCCTTGTAAGTCTGAATCTGGTCGTAGGCCTTCCAGACGTTGGCTTTTTTATCGGCCGGGTTCTTGATTTCAAGCAGAACAATCGGCAGGCCGTTGACGAAAAGGATGATGTCGGGCCGGCGCGTGTGGCTGGTCCCCCTGATGCTGAACTGATTAACGGCCAGCCAGTCGTTGTTCGCCGCGTGCCCCCAGTCGATTAGCCGGACAAAGTCGCCGCGCGTCCCGCCGTCCTTCTGGTATTGCACCGGCACGCCCGTCACCAGCAGCTGGTGAAAGCGCCGGTTCGCAGACAGCAGCACCGGAATGCCCATGTCCAGCACCTGCGCCAGCGCATCTTCACGCGCCGCTGCCGGCACGCCGGGGTTCAGCCGGTCGATGGCCGAGCGCAACCGCCCGGTCAGCAGTACTTGGCGGTAGCTGGCCCGCTCCGGAGCCACGCCGTCAAAGGCGATGTCCGGGCCGTAAGCGCAGGCATAACCCACGTCCTGCAGCCAGTTCAAGGCTTCCTGTTCGAGTTGGTCTTCCGTCATGCGCCTCCCCCGGTGGTCAATGTCTGACGATCTGCCTGCTTGCCGCCGGGCGCGTCAGCGCGTCAACAGCGCTATGTAGGGCTGGTAGCTGAAAGTGCGGTTTTTCTTTTGGCCCGTCATCTCGGCGACGATGCCCAGATCCTCCAGCACCTTCACGGCCGCATTCGCAGTCGGAAAGCTGGTGTCCAGCCGCTGCCGCACCTGCTCGATGGTAAAGCGCGGCATCATTGGCAGCATTTCAAACAGCCGGTAGCTGGCCGGTCCCGCCTTGGCCGAGGCCAGCAAACTGCGGCGGTTGGCCGCCACCTGGCTGGCAATCGCCACGACGCCCTGCTCCGCATCGGCTGCGGCCACCACCACCGCTTCAAGAAAAAATGACACCCACCCTTCCCAGTCGCCCTCCGTCCGTACATTCGACAGGCGCCGGTAATACTCCGCCTGATGTTGCTTGAGGTAGCCACTCAGGTACAGCAGCGGTTCGGGCAACAGACGCCAATGCTCCAGCAGCGCCGCAATCAGCAGGCGGCCGATGCGGCCGTTGCCGTCCAGAAACGGGTGAATAGTTTCAAATTGCACATGCACCAGCGCAATCCGCACCAGTGGCGGCAGTTCACCCGCAAGGCCGTGTATGAACTGCTCCAGGCCCGCCAGCAACGCGGGCACACGGTCAGCCGGCGGCGGCACAAACACCGCGTTGCCCGGCCGGGTGCCGCCTATCCAGTTCTGGGAGCGCCGCAACTCGCCCGGCTGCTTGCCGGTGCCGCGCGCGCCGTCCAGCAGCAGGCGGTGCGCATCACACAGCAGCCGCACGCTGATGGGCAGGCCGGCCGGGTCGCGCAGCTGGGTCCGCACCTGGCGGAAGGCCTGCAGGTAATTGGTCACCTCTTCCACGTCGTCGGTGTTGCTCACCGCAAAGCCCGCTTCGCCGTCAAACAAATCAGCCAGCGAGGCCTGCGTGCCTTCAATTTGGGAGGTGAGCAGCGCCTCTTTCCGGACGGCGCTGTAAAGCAGCCAGTCCACCGACGGCACCAGCCCCGACACGCCCGACAAGCGGGCCAACGCCAGCTCGGCTGCGCGGTTTGCCGCGTCAAAGCTATCAGGCACCAAAGCAGGTTTGGCCGGCGGCAAGGCGTGCGGCACAAACGCCTGGACCGGTTCGCCCAGCGTTGTGGAGGTGACGTAAACACCGGTTTTGCGCATGGTGTGAAAGACTTCTTTAATGGTGTTCCGTCGCATTAAAGCATTGTTTAATAAAAAACGCTACTGTTAAAGAGTTTTTGCATGTCAGCGTGAATGCGTCTGAGCATCGTCGCTTTTTATGGCTGTCGGGTGTCCGGAGCGATTGTTGCTTCCAGCACCTCATACAGCTCAACACTGAAGCAGCCCGCCATTTCAGCATCAACCAGCGCCACAGCCCAATATTTACCTGCGCAAATAGCTACTAAAACAATAGCAGACAAGACCGCAAACACCAACTCATTTGATTTAGGGCTCGCACCCGTAAGACCATATGGCCAGATCCAAATTGGGGGAAGCACCTGGTTTAAGCCCGGTTCTGTATATACAATCCGGCCATGAAAAACCTGATTGTGTCGGCAAGCGTGCTGGCAAAGGTGCGCGACAAACACAGCGTCACGGTTCGGGAAGTTGAGCAATGCTTCGAAAACAAATGCGGTCTTTACCTTGAAGACGACCGCGAAGACAACCGCACCGACCCCGCCACTTTGCAATTTATAGCGCCCACCAACCAGGACCGGCTGCTCAAAGTCGTTTTCATTTTTCTGGACGGCAACATTCACCTTAAAACGGCTTTTGACCCCGATCAGGCCGACATTGCGTTCTATGACCGCAATGGCAAGTAATCACCACAAGGAGAACCAAATGAGCAAAAAATCAAACATTCCAGGCACGGTAGAAGCATGGGAGAGCGGCGAGCTGGGCAAGTCCGATGCACATGTGCGCAAGACGTCGCTTGAGACAGAGCAGCAAATCGACGACGCACTGGGCTTGCAGGCCATTTCGATCCGGCTGCCCAAAGCCACCATCGAGGTGTACAAAAACCTCGCCAAAATGCACGGCGTGGGCTACCAGCCGCTGATGCGCGACGCGATCTGCCGCTGGGCCGAGAGTGAGTTGAAGATGCTGCTCGCGGGCGCTGTGGAAAGCCAGCGCACGCTTGCCAAGAAAAAGCCCGGCAAGGATCATGCAGAGGCGGCGCACGATGCGCCACCGATGAAAAAGGCTGCCTAAGCGAGAACCTGCTGCCTTTGAACAAGCCCGCTTCGGCGGGTTTTTTTATGGGTTACAAGCTTCAGCGGCTGCAAGATCAGGCAAACGCAGCTGCCCCGAGATCAGACGCGGGAGCAGCGTGTCGCGGAGGGTGGCGAGGGTTTGGGATTGCTCATCGTTGAGCCGCGCGCGCTCGTGAAGCTGCATAGCTATCAATTCGTATGCAATGACGCAATTGTGAGGCGGAACCAAATACGGCAAGCTGTGAATGTGATTCCGGTTTAAGGTTGGAACTGCCGAGCCAGCGTTAAATGACTTCAAATCCAGAAGCCGAAGCAACTCATACGCATAGCAAGGAGTTGCAGCCCTAAACTCCCTGACCCAGAGCGTCGTATTAAGAGGCCAATAGTCATCAAGTTCAAGGAAAACACGCCCCAGAATTCCCGAGCGACCAGTGACTACACCTGGAGCTTTTGCTATCGAAATATTGTGCGTCCCGCTTGGACCGCTGGCCGCGATGATAGGGAAATCGCCTGGCACGCGGTCATCACTGGGCAAATCAAATCCTCGCTGAAGCAGCAGCAAATCCTGCAACGTGCCGACCCGCCACCCCCTCGGCACCAAGCCCAACGCCGACTCCTCCAACCCATCCGGAAACAACGCCGCCGTGGCCTCGTCCATACTTTCGGGGGCGCGGCCTTCCATCTTTGCCCGCACGGGGTCGAAATCGACAAACCATGACTTGAACAGCGCCTGGGCGATGGCTTCGAGCGTGGCGTTGGTTTCGCGCAGGAGGGTGATGCGGTCGTCGAGGGCGCAGAGAAAATTTCCGATCTCTTTACGCACGGACTTGCGTGGGCATGAAAACGCATATTGCCCAACGGCACTATTTGGAACACGCTGGCGGCCAGATGTACCTTCCATCCGCGAGATTGCATACGTTCTGAAATCTTCACTTCTGGCAAGGTAATACAAAAAATTCCTATCGTCGTCGGAGCGCGGCCCGAGGACGATGAATTCCGTTGAACCATGAGCGTTTCGACCAGCAGGCAAACCAGAGACCATCGCAGTTTTGCCATTTTCAAGGCACGGAGTAATTCGCGCCACCAAAGTGTCGCCGTTGGCGAACTTTGCTCCACCGTTGGTAAATGGCCGCTGGACCACGTCGGTCAGAGAGACGTCACGCGAATGCGCCGGTAGTGCTGCCATGTCAACAAAGGATGCCAAAGTGCCTTTTGCGATCGGTCGCTTTGGATTGATTTCAGCAAATTCAGCAAGGGTAGTATTAGTCCACTCAAAACTCATACCCCAGCCCCCCAAGCTT
>JAJAYS010000370.1 GCA_026786065.1 Polaromonas sp. | reverse complement strand
TGCCCCCGCCGGGGCCCGGCCGGGCCGCCCCCGCATTGTGTGGGGGGCCGGGTGGGCCTACTCGCTCACGTCCAAAGCACTTCTCCCGGCGTACGCCAGTCAACAATTTCCGATGGAATTTTTCTCGATTTCGCTGTTGAACGGCATCAGCTACGGCTTGTTGCTGTTCATGCTCAGCTCCGGTCTGACGCTGATCTTCAGCATGATGGGCGTGCTGAACTTTGCGCACGCGTCCTTCTACATGCTGGGGGCCTATTTCGGCTACACCGTCACCGCGCTGCTCGGCTTCTGGCCAGCACTGCTGCTGGCGCCCTTTTTGGTCGGCGTTGTCGGTGCGTTGTTTGAAAAGTACTGCCTGCGCCGGGTACACAAATTCGGCCATGTGCCCGAGCTGCTGATCACCTTCGGACTGAGCTACATCATCTTGGAACTGGTTCAGTTGATCTGGGGCCGGGGGTCGGTGGACTACCGCGTGCCGGTGGCCCTTGACGGCCCGCTGTTCACCCTGTTCGGCACCCAGTTCCCGCTATACCGCGCTTTCATGATGGCGGTCGCGGTGGCCATGCTGGCGGCGATCTGGCTGGTGTTGACCAAAACACGCATCGGCCTGGTCATACAGGCTGCGCTGACGCATCCCGAAATGGCAGAGGCGCTTGGCCACAACGTGCCGCGCGTCTTCATGCTGGTGTTTGGCGGCGGTTGCGCGCTCGCCGGGCTGGCCGGTGTGATTGGCGGCAATGCCTACGTCACAGAGCCGAGCATGGCGTTTTCGGTTGGCGGGGTGATTTTTGTCGTCGTCGTGGTCGGCGGGCTCGGCTCGCTGGCGGGGGCTTTCCTGGCTTCGCTGCTGATCGGCATCGTCCAGACCTTCGCTATAGGCAGCGACGCATCGGTGGCCACGGCGTTGCAAAGCCTCAACTTCGCCGTTACCAGCGCCACCCCCGGCTACGCGCTCTGGAAACTCAAGATCAGCCAGGTCGCACCGATCCTGCCTTACGTTTTTCTGGTGTTGATCCTCATCTTCAGGCCGCGCGGCCTGCTCGGAAATCGGGAGGGTTGAGCATGCCCGGCGCGAGCTTCCGCTTCAAACCATTCAACCTGGGTCGCGCTGTAATCTGGGGTCTGTTTGCGCTCGTTTTGCTGCTGGCACCGCTGCTTTTTACCAGCAGTTTGAGCCAGACCATGCTGAGCCAGATGGGTATCGCCATCATCGTCTGCCTGAGCTACAACATGTTGCTGGGCCAGGGCGGCATGCTCAGTTTCGGCCATGCGGTGTATTCGGGTATGGGCTCCTTTCTGGCCATTCACACGCTCAACGCCGTGACCGGCGGCCTGCCTCTACCGGTCAGCCTGATCCCGGTCGTCGGCGGTCTGGCCGGCATGGCGGTGGCGGTGCTGCTCGGCTGGGTCACCACCAAAAAGTCGGCGACGACCTTTGCCATGATCACGTTGGGCGTCGGGGAGTTGGTCTGGGCGATGTCGCTGATGTTCCCCGAGTTTTTCGGCGGCGAGGGTGGCGTCTCCGGCAACCGGGTAACCGGCGCAAAGCCGCTGGGTATCAGCTATGGCCCGCAGATCCAGCTTTACTACCTGATCGCGATCTATACCTTTGTCTGCACCGGCCTGATGTTCGCCTTCACACTCACACCGCTCGGCCGCATGCTCAATGCGGTGCGCGACAACCCGGAGCGGGTCGAATTTGTCGGCTACGACACCCAGAAAGTACGTTACCTGGCCTTCATCATTGCCGCATTTTTTGCGGGCATCTCGGGGGGTCTGGCGGCGCTGAACTTTGAAATTGTCACCTCGGAGGTCGTCAGCGGGGCGCGCTCCGGAGCCTACCTGCTGTTCACCTTTCTCGGCGGCGCGACCTTCTTTTTCGGCCCGATCATCGGTGCCATCTTGATGGTGCTGGCTTTTGTGCTGCTGTCCGAGTTGACCAAGGCCTGGCTGCTTTACCTGGGCTTCGTCTTTTTGTTGATGATCATTTACGCGCCAGGCGGCGTTGCTGCACTGATCATGATGAACCTGCGCGTGGCGATGTTCGGCCACCTGCGGCGACTCTGGGTCGGCTACGTCGGCCTTGGCTTGACCGCGCTCGTCGTGCTGCTCAGCGGTGGCGCCATGATCGAGATGATCTACCACGTCCAGCTTAATGTCGCGACCGGGCCGGAGCTGACGTTCCTCGGCATTCGGCTTAACGCGGCCAGTGCGGACAGCTGGTTTGGTTCAGCTTTCGTGATGCTGACCGGGATCGGTCTTTTTGAGCTGTGCCGACGTCAGTTTTTGCAGAACTGGAGCGACATCCAGCAAAACATTGAAGATGAAGTTCAACGGCGGGGCGGACAGTGAGTTCAGCCATCCCTGGGAGCTGGTCGCTCGAACTGAAAGACCTGCGCAAGAGTTTCGGAAAAACCGAGATCATCCGCGGCGTCAGCCTGGCTGTTGCGGCCGGTGAGCGCGTCGGCATCATCGGCCCGAACGGCGCCGGAAAGTCAACCCTTTTCAATCTCATCAGCGGCCGCTTCGAGCCGACCAGTGGCGACGTGTTGCTCCACGGTCAGAGCCTCGTCGGAAAAAAGCCGTACGAGATCAACCGAATGGGTTTGTCGCGCAGCTTTCAGATCACCAACATCTTTCCCAAACTCAGCGTGTTCGAGAACCTGCGCTGCGGCGTACTGTGGAGCCTTGGCTACAAGTACACGTTTCTCAAATTCCTTGCTGACCTGACCGACGCCAACCAGCGCGCCGACGAATTGATGCACATGATCGGGCTCGAACGCAAACGCGAGGTGCTGGCCGTCAACCTCACCTACGCCGAGCAGCGGGCGCTCGAGATCGGCATCACCATTGCTGGCGGTGCCGAGGTGATCTTGCTCGACGAGCCGACTGCGGGCATGAGCCGGTCGGAGACCGCGCGCTTCATCAGCCTCATCAAACACGTCACCGCCGGCAAGACCTTGCTGACCGTCGAGCACGACATGAGCGTGGTCTTTGGTCTGGCCGACAAGATCGCCGTCGTGGTGTATGGCGAGATGATCGCGTTCGACACGCCGGCGACGGTTCGCGCCGATGCGCGGGTGCAGGAAGCCTACCTCGGTACACCCGCCGCCGGGCAGGAGTCGCATTAAGCATGCTTGAAATCCGGGACCTAAACGCTTTTTACGGGAAAAGCCATGTGCTCCATGGCGTCGAGTTCGACGTCAAGCCGGGCGAGATCGTCGCGCTGCTCGGGCGCAATGGCGCGGGGCGCTCGACCACCGCCAAAGCCATCATGGGTCTGGTCGATTGCACCGGTTCGGTCGGCTGGAAGGGCGGCGCGATCCTGGGCCTGAAAACCTGTGAGATTGCGCAGCGCGGCATTGGCTATGTGCCAGAGAACCGCGACATTTTCCCCAAGCTCACGGTCCACCAGAATCTGCGGCTTGGCCAAAAAGGCGATGGCAAAGACTCCCGCTGGTCGTTTGCCGACATGTATGCCATGTTCCCGCGCTTGGCTGAGCGGCAGCACACCGAAGCTGGCGTGCTTTCGGGCGGCGAGCAGCAAATGCTGACGTTGTGCCGCACGCTGATGGGCGACCCGGAGCTGATCCTGATCGACGAGCCGACCGAGGGCCTGGCGCCCAAGATCGTCGAGCTGGTGGGCCAGTACCTGCAGACGCTGAAGGCCAAGGGAATCTCGGTGCTGCTGATCGAGCAAAAGCTCACCATCGCAATGGCGATTTCTGACCGGGTGCTGGTGATGGGCCACGGCAGCATCGTGTTCGAAGGCACACCAGCGGCCTTGCGTGCCGATGCCGGCACCCGCCGCGAATGGCTGGAGGTTTGACGGCCCGGCCTCGTCGCGTGCAGCGCCTGAGGGCAATCGGCTAGGTGGCTGCTGCGCTTTCGGACGCCGTAGAATTGAAAAGAACGATCGTGCTAATTTGTTCGACTTCATAATGTTTTTTCATCGATTCCAGGCCGATGGCTGCGTTTGCCGGGGTGTCTGAAACCCATTTCATAGAGAGACGATTCAATGACCACGCAATACGAAGTCCACCATTCGGTGGCTCGCATCACGCTCAGCAACCCGCCAGTCAATGGCCTGGGTTATGCCACCCGGCTGAGCCTGACCGAAAACCTGCATAAGGCCAATGCCGATCCGCTGGTCAAATCCATCGTGATAACCGGCGCAGGCAGGGCGTTTTCCGGCGGCGCCGACATCAAGGAATTCGGCACCGCAGCAGCCGCGGGCGAGCCGAATCTGCTCAGCGTGATCATGGCGATTGAAAATTCGGCGAAACCG
>JAJAYS010000369.1 GCA_026786065.1 Polaromonas sp. | reverse complement strand
CCTTTGGCATAGGCGGCAATGTATTTTTTCGAATCTTCCGGGTACTTCTTGAGGAAGCTTGAGGTGAGCGCGGCTGAGCCGCCAAACCACGGCGCCATCGGGTCACTCAGCACGTATTTGGAAATCACGCCCGTCTCGATAGTGCGGGTGGTGCCGTTCAGGCGGCCAATCGTGCCTGTCGGCTCCAGCGTGTAGCAGGCATCCAGTTGGCCTGCAGCAAGCGCGGCAATGTGCTGGCCAATCGGCAGTTCGGTGACCGTCGCGCCGGTTGCGCCACCGCGTTCCAGAATGGTTCTGGCCAGCGTCATGTTTTGAATGCCGGGGCCAGAACCTACTTTTTTGCCTTTCAGGTCAGCCATGACTTTGACCGTGCTGTTGATCGGCACGATCACCTGGTCAAGCACGTTTTTTACATTGCTTGGGTTTGAGCAAAAAATCTTGAACGAGCCCGGCGCGGCCAACTCGCCGACTGCAATATTGCCAGAGCCCGTACCGTTGGCGCAGCCGTCAATACGGTCTGCCAGCATGCCTTCCATGATTTGCTGCGCACCTGCCAGGCGAATGACCTCGACATTCACGCCGGCTTCTTTGAAGTAGCCCAGCTCAACCGCCGCATAAAACGGCAAGCCGGCCGCAATCGGCCAGTAGCCGACGCGTATCTTGGACCCGGTTTGTGCGCGCAGGACGGCAGGGGCGGCCAAGGCGCCCAGCGCAACCCCGGCGGTGATCAATACCTGACGACGTGAAGCAGAAGGGATCTCGGTTGGCGAAATGATTGGGCTGTCAGTGCGGGTGGTGTTCATGCCTGAACTCCTAGTTGGGTGAGTGGGGAAGTTGATGGTGGCGCTGGGGTGACCGTGGGTGTCGCGTTGGGTGAGGTCGTGGAGGAGGTAGACAGAGACTGCAAGTAAGCGCGCCACCCGCCATGGGACGTGATGTCGTTGGCGCCTTCAAGCGCGTGTCCTTCACAGATGAAGCCGTTGACCCACCGGCCATCGGCCAGTTCCACCTTGCCCAGGCCCAGCGGCGACGGGATCACATTGAGGAAACTGCCTAATTGGTGGGTCGGCATGTCCCAGACCTCCAAGGCAATGGCGACACCTACGGGGCTGGCGACGTTTGAGCCGAGCACACGCTGCAAGCCCGGCTTGGGCGGTGTGGTATTCGCCAAGGCATACAGGCGGTAGTGCCGGGCGGTGTGGGTGCGGTCTTGCAAGACCGCACCGCGCTCGGTGAGTTGCTTGTTCAGTGGCATGCCGGACAAATGCGCGCCGACTACTGCCAGCGGCACTGTGGCCTCGGTCTGCAGTCGGTGCAAAGGGGGGTGCGCCGCCGCCGCAGGTGCCCGAGGCCCATCGCCCCACCGGACCTGCGATCCGCCCAGCGGCAGATTCAAATGGCGTTGCCACTGCGCCCCGAGGGCAGTCAAGGCTGCGTCCAATCCTGCGGGGGCGATGAAAGTGATGCCAAACGGCATCTGTTGGTCAGTGACGCCGCCGGGCAGTGCCAGCGCGCACCAGCCCAAGAGGTTGACGAAGTTGGTGAACTGGCCCAAGGCCGCGTTGGTTCCAATCGGGTCGGCCTGCACCTGGGCCAAGGTGGGGTGTCCTGTGGTGCTGGGCACCAGCAGCGCATCGACCGCTTGCCACAGGGGGCTGAGTTGTGCTTGTAATGCTTTAAGTCTGTACAAACCCTTGAATGCATCGGTGGCGCTGTAACTCGCCGCGGCTTCGACCACTTGTTTGACGGCGGGGTCGAGCAACTCAGGGCATTCGGCCAGCAGCGACTCCAGCACCGCATGTCGCTCGGCCAGCCACGGGCCGCTGTAAAGCAACTCTGCGGTGCGGTGCATTGCACTGAAGTCCACCGTCACCAGTTCATGACCCAACTCGCGGGCTTGTGCCAGCGCGGCCTGCCAGAGAGCGTCATAACTACTGCCAGCCTGGAACGCCACATCTTGCGGCACGCCCAGCCTGAGCTTGGAACGTGGCCAAGTGGCGGGCCCTGGCTCGAAGCGGCTGAAGTCATCTAAGGCATCGGGGCCCTCAATGAGCGACATCACATGGGCCGCGTCGTCGACTGTGTGGGCGAATACCGAGACGCAGTCCAGACTGCGGCAGGCCGGCAAAACTCCCCGGGTGCTCACCCGCCCTGGCGTGGGCTTGAGGCCCCCCAACTGGTTGAACGCTGCCGGCACGCGGCCCGAGCCGGCGGTGTCGGTGCCCAAGGAGAACGCGACCGCGCCCAGGGCCACGGCCACGGCAGAACCTGAACTGGAACCGCCGCTGACGTGGGCCGGGCTGAACGCGCTGTGCGGCTGACCAAAAGGAGAACGGGTGCCGACCAGGCCCGTGGCGAATTGATCAAGATTGGTTTTCCCAAGCCAGACGGCCCCAGCCTCGGTCAGGCGCTGGACCACCGTCGCCGATGTCTGTGCCGCCGGGGTGGAGCGTTTGCAGGCGGCGGTGGTGGGCACGCCCGCGATGTCAATGTTGTCTTTGACGGCATAGGGCACGCCAAAGAGCGGGTGGGCAGCGAGCAATGCGGAGCGGCTTTCAAACCCAGCAGCCAGGGTCTCCAGTTGATCCAGTTGAAGCGCGAGTTCTTCCGGCGAGACCAAGTGAATCCAAACAGCGGCCGGGAGCTTTAAACACAAGCCAAACGCATTTGCCAATAGCTCGCGCGGGGACGCACCGTCGCGGTAAGCGTTGAGCCAGGCGGCGATGGTCAGTGGAAGAAAAGTCATTCTGGTGCACGCTGTTGTATACAACGCAGAACTCAAGCAGAACTCATGCCAGGTTGATGGCTGCTGTGGAATCACCAAGCGTTCTCGACCCCGGCTCACCCTTGCTCACCCCATTGCGCGCTGTGGACGAAACCGCCCTGAGCAAACAAGCCCAGGCGGAGGCAGCCAGCAGCGAACGGGCTAGCGCTTGCCGCGCAGACCGAAATTGGTGCTCTTGGCACCCAAGGTGGTGCAAAGTTTCACGGTTTGGCGGGCTCTGACCCGTCCGTCATCAAACTACACGGGGGTCACCAGCTTGGGTTGTGCGGCCAGCACCAGGCGCAGCGGAAACGGCAGCGACAGTACCCGCTGGCGCACCGGCACACGCAGGATGACATGGTCGACCAGCGGGACTGCCGTCTGGGCCATACGTCGGGCCCGGCACAACGGGCAGAAACCGCGCCGTTTGCAGCTGAAGGCGACCAGCTTGTCGTGGCCGCAGTCGTCGCAGCACTGGCGCCTCAAAACTGGCCAGGTCCGATGGGTCGACTGGACTCGTCGACGCCAAGCGAAAGCAGCCAAGCGGGCTAGCTGGTTTTCCGCCACTGCCACTCGGCTCGCTCAGGCGTCTACTCAGGCGCTCCGTTCAGCGTCAGCTGCGTATTTCGGAGGAGCGTGACCGACCGTTTCGGCATCGTGACCGCCGAATTCGGGAGCGTGACCGAGCATTTCGGTGACGTGACCGACGGACGATTGGTAGCCGCCTGAGGGCGGTCATCGGCCTGTCAAGGGGTCGG
>JAJAYS010000368.1 GCA_026786065.1 Polaromonas sp. | reverse complement strand
GTTTCTCGAAGAGCTGGCTGCGCTGGAGCACGCGCCGCCGCTGACCGATGAAGAATTGGAAGAACAGGCTCTGGCTGCGGGCGGTGCCGATGGGAACAGCCAGACGCCGGAGTAGCGGGGGCGACTGCGTTCTTCCCGATGCTTCAGCGAGAGCCCGAGACGGCTCTGGTCTGCTCGCTGGGCTCACCCGCTGTCATCCCGGATCGCAGTCAGGGCAGGACTCCTCAAGTCCGGATTACAGGTGCAACCGCAGTGGTCTCTTGCTTGAACCTGGAAAAGATCAAGAGTCAGCCAGCTCCAGCAGTGTCGCCGCCCCGATCACCAGCGACAACACCGGTACGACCAGCAGCGCGCCATGCCAGCTGCGTCCGAACCAGCCCGGCCGGGCGAGCAGCAGGCCGATGCCGGCCAGAGCAGTCGGTTCGGGCGACACGCCGAAGACCTCGATCTGACTCCAGCTGCGGCCCATCAGCATCCCGGCCAGCGGAAAGGCGACCACACCTGCAAGCGCCAGCACGCACCCGGTAAGCAGTGTCCACTTGCGCTCGGCTGGCGTTTCGCTGCGGCCCGCCAGCACCAGGGAGAGCAGCAGCGTGGCCTGCACTGCAAACGCGAACGCCAGATACGTTGCCGCCCAGTTGATGCTGGCGTAGCGCTGCCAATGAAAGGCCCACGCAACCCACAAAAACGCGCTTGCCAACAGCAGCGCCTGCAAGCGCAAGGCATGGGCATGGCGGGATCGTGCCAGCCACAGCGAGGCCAGCCCTGCGGCCAGACCGATCAACTGCGCGGGCCAGACATCACGCTGGTACTGCTCCACCAGTCGGGCGTAGGTCGCCGGCGAAAACATCAGAAAGTCGCCGAGCCGGTAGGTCCACCAGTCCGACATGGTTCAAAGCCGATGACAGTCGGCGCGCAACTGGCCGCGCCGCAGCGGGCTAGAGCGCCGCGACATGCCCGGCCATGCGCTTGCGCAGCGCAGCGTCCGGCATGCGCCCGCGCGCCGCAGCCAGGTTTTCGCGCACATGGGCAATGCTGCTGGTAGCCGGGATGGCGCAGGTCACTGCCGGGTGCGAAATGGCAAATTTCAGCGCCACTTGCGCCCAGGTGCTGCAGTCGATCTCGCCCGCCCAGCCCGGCAGTGGCTGGCGCTGCAGCGGGCGCAGCAAATCGCCCTGGCGAAACGGCCGGTTGACCAGCACCGCAATGCCGCGCTCCTGCGCCAGCGGCAGCAGCCGCTCCTCGGCCTCGCGGTCCAGCAGGTTGTAGCTGAGCTGCACGAAGTCGATGCGCTGGCTGCGCATGATCTGTTCGACCTCGCGATGCCTCCGGCCTTCGGACGTCGTGATGCCGACATGGCGCAGCCGGCCGGCGGCTTTCATTGCTTGCAGCAGCGGCAACTGCTGCTCCCAGGCCAGCAGGTTGTGCACCTGCAGCAGGTCGAACTGCGGCACCCGCCACAACTGGCGAGAGGTCTCTATTTGCGGGGCGCCGGCCGAAGAAGTCCAGACCTTGTCGGCTGAAAAAACCGGTGGTTGACCGGCGAGGCTCTGCAGGCCGTCGCCGATCACGCCCTGCGACGAGCCATACATCGGCGACGAATCGATCAGCCGGCCACCTGCGCCGAAAAATGCCCGCATCACTTGTGCGCACTGCGTGCGCGCGGCGCGGTCGTTGCCGACGTTGAAGGTGATCCAGCTGCCCAGGCCGACGACCGGAATCGTCTCACCCGACGAGGCAATGACACGGGTCAGCGCCGGCAGGGCGGCCCGTTTTGGCCGGGATTCGGCCTGCGCGCGCAGCGCGAACGCGCCAGGAGCGACCAGCCAGGGCAACCGATTCAGCAGGGTTCGCCTTTTCATTTTTCAAGCGTAGCAGCAACGCGCTTTGGCGGCTCCGCTTCGCCCCAATGCCCCGCGCTGCGGCGGCGCCTTGGTGTCGATTGCATCGCACAATGAGCCCATGACCAAACAGCTTGCGGGCCACCTTCTCGTCGATTGCCTGATCGCCCAGGGCAGCACCCACGCCTTCGGAGTGCCGGGCGAGAGTTACCTGGCCGTGCTCGACGGGCTGCATGCGCGGCGCGGCCAGATCGCTTTCGTCACCTGCCGGCAAGAGGGCGGCGCCGCCTTCATGGCCGAGGCGCACGGCAAGCTCACCGGCCGGCCCGGCGTCTGCATGGTGACGCGCGGGCCGGGCGCGACCAACGCGTCGATCGGCGTGCATACCGCCTTTCAGGACTCGACGCCGATGGTGCTGCTGGTGGGCGATGTGGCCAGCGACTGCCGCGACCGCGAGGCCTTTCAGGAAGTGGACTACACGCACTTTTTTGGCCCTGGAACCAAGGGCTTCGCCAAGCGCGTCGAGCGCATCGACCAGGCCGACCGCATTCCCGAATACGTGGCGCGGGCCTTTGCAACGGCGCTAGCGGGCCGGCCTGGCCCGGTGGTCCTGGTGCTGCCCGAGGACATGCTGACCCAGATGACCGACGCACGTCCGCTGGCGCGCGCTGAGGCGATTGCGGCCTGGCCGGCGCCGCATGCTTTGGCCAGCCTGCGCAACATGCTGCTAGCCGCGAAACAGCCGCTGGTGATTGCTGGGGGTGGCGGCTGGACGCCGAAGTCGGCGGCGGCGCTGCAGCGCTTTGCCGAAGCCTGGACGCTGCCGGTCGGCAACGCTTTTCGCTTTCAGGACACCTTCGACAACCACCACCCGCTTTATGCCGGCGATGTCGGCATCGGCCTGAGCCCCAAGCTGGCCGCCAGGGTCAAGGCCAGCGACCTGATCATCGCCATCGGTCCGCGGCTGGGCGAGATGACCACCGGCAACTACACGCTGCTGGAGGCGCCGAGGCCCAGGCAGAAACTGGTCCACATCCATGCCAGCGCCGAAGAGCTGATGCGCGTGTACCAGGCCGACCTCGCCATCTGCGCGACCATGAACGCCGCCGCGTGTGCGCTCGAAGCCCTGCAAGCCCCGGCAGACATTCCCTGGCAGGCCTGGAGCGCGCAAGCCAATGCCGACTACCTCGCCAACCTCGAACCGCAGCCGTTGCCCGGCGACATCGACATGGCGGCCATCGTCGGGCTGCTTAAAAAGCACCTGCCGGCCGATGCCGTGCTGACCAACGGGGCCGGCAATTTTGCAAGCTGGATGCACCGGTTTTTCAAGCACCACGGCCTGGCCAAGGGCCACAAGACGCAACTGGCTCCGACGGTCGGCGCGATGGGCTATGGCGTCCCGGCCGGCATTGCGGCGAGCATCGTGTCCGGCCGCACGGTACTGACGATGGCCGGTGACGGGGATTTTTTGATGAATGGGCAGGAGCTGGCGACCGCCGTGCAACACGGTGCAAAGACCATCATCGTGCTGCTCAACAACGGCATGTACGGCACCATCCGCATGCACCAGGAGCGCGACTACCCGCAGCATGAAAGCGGTTCCCGCCTGGCCAACCCCGACTTCGTGGCGCTGGCGCGGGCGTACGGTTATGCCGGCGAGCGCGTCACGCGCACCGATGAATTCGAGGGAAAGTTGCTGGAGGCGCTGGCGCGCGGGCAGGGCACGTTGATCGAAATCATGCTGGACCCGGAGGTCATCACGACGCGCGCCACGCTGTCGTCGATCACCAAAAATGCGTTAGCCGAACAGACTTAGTCACTATTGTTTTTATAGCTTATAACGCCCGTATTAATTAGGCTTAAGCCTGATTAATCATAAAAAAAGGCCGGTGGTGAACCGGCCTTTTGAGTTGTCGGCCCATGCCGCACAGCGCTTTACTTGACGTGCTTGCCGATCAGGCCAGCCATCTCGAACATCGAGACTTGCGGCTTGCCGAAAACGGCCTTGAGCTTGTCGTCGGCGTTGATCATGCGCTTGTTGACCTTGTCCTGCAGGCCTTTGGATTTGATGTAAACCCAGAGCTTGCTGACGATCTCGGTGCGCGGCAGCGGCTTGTCGCCGACCACTGCGGCCAGTGCCGGGCTCAAAGTCAAAGCCTTCATGAACGCCGCATTCGGCGTGCGCTTTTTGGCCGGCACTTTTTTCGCAGCTGCCTTTTTTGCCGGAGCGGCTGTTTTGGCCGGAGCCTTTGCCGCTACTTTTTTCGCAGGAGCCGCACTTTTTGCTGCGGCTTTTTTTGCAGGAGCCGCTTTCTTTGCAGCGACTTTCTTTGCCGGAGCAGCCTTTTTTGCAGGCGCTTTTTTAGCCGGTGCTTTTTTCGCAGTTGCCATGATTATTTTCCTTCGGGAAGTTGATAAATCACCACCGGGATAACTACTTCCCAATGGCAAGCGCGATGCTACTGGAGAAAAATGCAGTTTCATAGGGGAAATCGGCTTTATTTGCCTGTGGATGTTGCGAATTTCCCTCTGAGAATCGAAAAAGTGCGGTGGAGGGCGGTGCCGAAGCGCGTGGCCCGATGCACGGTACTTCAAAAAGCTCTCAAAAAGATAGCATGCGGGGAAATCGAAGGTCACAGCGCAGCCGCAGCAATGCAGCCCAGAACGCGTTTGCGCGGGCCGCCGGATCGGCTGCGCAACCCACAGCGCGCGACTTTTTTTGTTGGTCGCCGACCGTGTGGCCGCACTGGACGGCTTCTAAAGGGCAGGCTTAAGCTGCTCCGATGCCGCCTCGCCCGTGCTGGACTGAAGAGTCCAAGATCGGCAAGACCGCGACACTCCACCGGTGGTGCGATCGTGCGGCCAGGGCCTGGTTTAACGAGCGAACGCTGAGTCGGCTCATGCAAGCGACCCTCGATCTGACGGCTTTGTTGGGAATGATTTCCCTCACGCACCGCCGAAAAACGGCGACTTCACTGTTCCGGATTTTGCGCCGCTGTGCCCTCCGGCAAGGGCAAAAGTGGCGCGTCTGGGCCGAGTGCAACGGTTTGCACCACACACCGTTGTTGCAATCGAAGGGGAGTGTTCGGACACTGTTTACGTCAGTCTCCAGGGCCGCGTGAAAACATTTGTCTCCGAGCCAGATGCCGGGGAGTTCGTGCTCAGTGTTCTCGGACCCGGTGAGTGTTTCGGCCTGATGGTGCTTGACGGCGGCCGTGTCATACCCCGGTGATGACGCGGGAGCTGGTCAGCTACGCGGTGATGTCATCTGCGATTTGCGCACGGCGTTGACAACCGGCCCTGAACTCGCGCTGAGGATGATCGATATGCTGATAGCCGGTTCCGCACGGCCACCGCCCTCTGATCAAGGACTTGGCCCTTCACGATGTCTCTGCACGCGTCACGGGCCTGCTCGGGGGCCTGGCGAAAGAGAGTGAAGGCCTGTGGAAGCTGCCTGAGCACTTGTCGCACCAGGAGATCGCCCTGCGTGTCGGTTGTTCATTGGTCCGGTGGTCGTCGTGCTGCTGGCGGGTTGCCAGTAGCCGGCGGTCCGGGTCGCCGCGATGCCCGCCTTGTCTGCCGTTGCCGCAGACAACGCCACGACAAACTGGTTCTCCCAGGCGCATGCCCAGGCGGCCAAGACCGCCAGTGGTGAGCAGATTCCGGACATGAGTTACCAGAAGGCGGTAAACCGGTCGCAGCAGTCCATTTTTCACCGTCCTCCTGTTCCATAGGCGGGGCTATGGGTCTGAAAATCGCGCGTTTGTCCTCCGCTCCACGGGGCTCGGCAATGTGCGTCCTGGCATGGGTTGCCGGACGCTGCGCCGCGCACCAGACGGCAGGTCGCATGTGGCGTCAGCACGGTTTGACGAAGCCCCTGAGAATGGCCTCCCATTCACACCAAAGGAGCTGCGTCATGGCCAAACTGATTGCGATCTACAAACAGCCGGCCGATGCCGCCGGGTTCGACACCTACTACTTTGACAAGCACGTTCCACTGGCCAAAACCCTTCCGGGGCTGCGTAGCTATGAAGTGTCGCAAGGCGACGTGATGGGCATGGGCGTCAAGCATGGCGCCTACCTGGTGGCGCTGCTTGAATTCGACTCGCTGGCGGCCATTGGCGAGGCGCTGGCTTCGCCGCAGGGTCAGGCCACCGCCGCCGACCTGGCCAACTTCGCGTCGGCCGGTGTCGAACTGATGATGGCCGACACTCGTCGCGTCTGAATGCTGCAGCCTCGCTTTGACACCCGTCACGGCGCGGCGCCCACTTTGCCCGGGCTCCAGTCGGGCTCCGATCGCCCTGAAGTTCGCCGAGAAGATCGACACGAAGATCGACACGAAGATAGACACAAACGAGGGCGCACACGATGAATCCGGCCGCTGCAGAGCCCCGCCTGGAAACGCTGCAAGTCGGCGCGATCCGCATGCAGGTCGCGACGCAGGGCAGCGGGCCGCTGGTGCTGATGTGCCACGGCTTCCCCGAGCTGTGGTGCTCCTGGCGCGCGCAAATGGCGCCGCTGGCCGCTGCCGGCTACCGGGCTGCGGCGCCCGACATGCGCGGCTATGGCGGCACCGATGCGCCGCTTGAGATCGACGCCTACACGCTGTTGCACCTGGTGGGTGACATGGTGGGGCTGGTCAAGGCGCTGGGCGAGACGCGGGCGGTGATCGTCGGCCACGACTGGGGGGCGCCGGTGGCCTGGCACGCGGCGCTGATGCGCCCCGACGTCTTCCATGCCGTGGCGGGCATGAGCGTGCCCTTTGCGGTCAGGGGGTCGACCGAGCTGCTGGCCGCGCTGCACAGCCAGGGCATCGACGACTTTTACATGCAGTACTTTCAGACGCCCGGCGTGGCCGAAGCCGAACTGGAGCGCGACGTGACCGCCACTATCCGCCTGCTGGGTTTCAATGCCTCGGGCGACAGCCCCGACAAGGTCGCCTTTGGCCGAATACCACATGGGAAGGGTTTCCTCGGCGACCTGGTTGAACCCACCGTGTTGCCGGCCTGGCTGAGCGCCGACAACATCGCCGAATACGCCAGCGTGTTCACGCGCACCGGCTTTCGTGGCGGCCTGAACTGGTACCGCAATCTGGCGCGTTCGTGGGACCTGCTGGCGCCGTGGCGCGGCGCGGTGATTCGCCAGCCGTCGCTGTTCATTGCCGGTTCGCGCGACGACGTGCTGACCTTCCCGCACTCGCTTCGCAACATCGAGCGCTTCACGCAGACGCTGCCGGCACTGCGCGGCAGCCACATTCTTGACGGCGCCGGCCACTGGATTCAGCGCGAGCGCGCGGCGGCCGTCAACGCGCTGCTGCTGGAGTTTTTGCGTGGGCTGTGAAGTCAGCCGCAGCCCGATCGTGGCAGTGAAGAAGCAGCTTTTGCTATAAAAAATATAGCTGAATACGCCCGTTTTTATTGGGCTTCAGCCGAATTCTTCTCGAAAAAAGGCCGCACCGGCCTGCTCGAGGAGCAGCGCTGGTCACGTCATAGGCCTGGGGCGCTGCGTTGCGGTGGCTCCGCTCAGGAGCCAGCCCGTGCGAGGGCCTGCACCAGCGTCTGCCCGCCGCCATAGGCGTCCTGCCCCTCGACGACGCCGCCCAGTGTGACGCGGATCGCGCAGTACTTGAATTCCGGTATCTTTGCAAACGGATCGAGCGCGGCGTTGGTCAGCTTGTTGATGGCCGCCTCGTAGTAGCAAAACGGCACGAAGACCGCGCCGCGCGGCGAGCTTTCGTCTGCCCGGGCGTACAGCGCGACTTTGCCGCGTCGGGATTCGATGGTCACCACGTCGCCCGGCTGGCCACCCAGGTCGGCCAGATCGAGCGGATGCACCAGCGCCACCGGATCGGGCTCGATCGCGTCGAGCACAGTGGCGCGGCGCGTCATGCTGCCGGTGTGCCAATGCTCCAGTTGGCGGCCGGTAATCAGCACCAGCGGGTATTCGGCGTCGGGGCGCTCGTCGGCCGGGATGATGTCAGCCGGCACAAATTGGGCGCGACCGGTTTCACGCGGGAAACTGTCAACAAACACCACCGATTGGCCGGGGTCGCCTTCCTTCAGGCAGGGGTAGGTCACCGAGTGCTCGCGGTCCAGCCGGTCCCAGGTTATTCCGGCAATGCTCGGCATGGTGTGCCGCATCTCGTCGAAAACCTCGCTGACGTGGCTGTACTGCCAGTCGAGCCCGAGCTTTTTGCCCATTTCCTGGATGATCCACAAATCCTGGCGCGCGTCGCCGGGCGGCTTGACGGCTGCGCGGCCCATCTGCACCAGCCGGTCGGTGTTGGTGAAGCTGCCGTCTTTTTCGGGGAAGGCGCTGGCCGGCAGAATGACGTCGGCGAGATAGGCGGTTTCAGTCAAAAAGATGTCCTGCACCACCAGGTGTTCCAGGGCCGCCAGCGCTTCGCGCGCATGGTTGGCGTCCGGGTCAGACATTGCCGGGTTCTCGCCCTGCACGTACATTCCGCGAATGCCGCCGGTCTTGATTGCATGCAAGACCTCGACCACGGTCAAGCCGGGCGTGTCGTCCAAAGTGCCGGCTGGCAGCTTCCAGGCCTTTTCGAAACTGGAACGTACCGCCGGATCGGTGACCTGCTGGTAGTCAGGCAGCATCATCGGGATCAGGCCGGCGTCGGAGGCGCCCTGCACATTGTTCTGGCCGCGCAGCGGATGCAGGCCGGTGCCGGGGCGGCCGATCTGCCCGGTCATCAGCGACAGCGCGATCAGGCAGCGCGCATTGTCGGTGCCGTGCACGTGCTGCGAGACGCCCATGCCCCAAAAAATCATCGACGCCTTCGCGGTGGCATACAGCCGCGCCACGTAGCGGATGGTGTCGGCGTCGATGCCGCAGATCGGCGCCATTAACTCGGGGGAATAGCCTTCGACGTTGTTGCGGAGCGCCTCGTAGCCTGTGGTGCGGCTGGCGATGAAGGCTTCATCTACCAGACCCTCTGTGACGATCACATGCATCATCGCGTTGAGCAGCGCCACATCGGTGTCGGGTTTGAACTGCAAATACCGGTGCGCCAGGCGTGCCAGATCGGAGCGGCGCGGATCGAGCACGACCAGTCGGGTGCCGTTCTTCACGGCGTTTTTGATCCAGGTTGCGGCGACTGGGTGGTTCACCGTCGGGTTGGCGCCGATGACGATCACCACGTCGGCCTTGGTCACGTCCATCACCGGGTTCGACACCGCTCCGGAGCCTATGCCTTCGAGCAACGCAACGACCGACGAGGCATGGCACAGGCGGGTGCAGTGGTCCACGTTGTTGCTGCCAAAGCCGGTGCGCACCAGCTTCTGGAACAGGTAGGCTTCTTCGTTGCTGCCCTTGGCAGAGCCAAAACCGGCCAGCGACCTTTTGCCGTACTGGTCGCGCAGCGCTGCGAGTTTGCCGCCAGCCAGTTCGAGCGCTTCTTCCCAGCTGGCCTCGCGAAACACCGCCATCACGCCGTCCGGCGTCATGTTGAAGTCGCCTGTTTTCGGCACGCCGGCGCGGCGAATCAGTGGCTTGGTCAGGCGCTGCGGATGGTGCGCGTAATCAAAGCCGTAGCGGCCCTTGACACACAGCCGCTCGTGGTTGGCGGGCCCATCGCGGCCTTCGACGAACAGAATCTTGTCGTCCTTGACGTTGTAGGTCAGCTGGCAGCCGACGCCGCAGTACGGGCAAACCGAAGCAACCTGTTTGTCGGGCACGCTCAAGCCGGCCTCGCGCGCCGGCATCAATGCGCCGGTCGGACAGGCCTGCACGCATTCGCCGCAGGCCACGCAGGTCGAGGCGCCCATCGGGTCGTCCATATCGAACACGATCTTCGCGTGGTCGCCCCGGAAGGCCAGGCCAATGACGTCGTTGACCTGCTCGTCACGGCAGGCACGCAGGCAGCGTGTGCACTGGATGCAGGCGTCGAGGTTGACGGCGATGGCCGGGTGCGACAGATCGGGCGGCGTTTGCTGGCGTGCCTCAAAGCGCGGCTTGCCAACGCCGAGCTTTGCGGCCCACTGGTCCACTTCGTTGTTGCGCGTGTATTCTTTCTCGGGCATGTCTGACAGCAGCAGCTCGAGCACCAGCTTTTGCGACGCGACGGCGCGCTCGCTGTCGGTGACGACTTTCATGCCGGCAGCGGGCATGCGGCAGCACGACGGCGCCAGCACGCGCTCGCCATTGATCTCGACCATGCAGGAGCGGCAATTCCCAACCGCCTCCATCCCCTCTTTGAAGCACAGGTGGGGAATCTCCACGCCTTCCCGTTTGGCAACCTGCAGCACTGTCTCGGTGGGGCGCCCGGTGACTTCACGGCCATTGAGGCTGAAGCTGACCAATGGTGCGTCGAGTTCAGCGAGTTCCTGTCGGGTGATGGCGTTCATGCTGGTGTCCTTTAAAAGTTGAATAAGAAGGCTTTTCAGTTCAATTCCTGGGGAAAGTACTTGACCACGCAATCAATCGGATTCGGCGCAGCCTGTCCGAGTCCGCAGATCGACGCGTCACGCATCACCAGCGACAAGTCGGCCAGCAACTGCAGGTCCCACTTGGGCTGGGCCATCAGGTGTGCGGCCTTCGCGGTACCGACGCGGCACGGCGTGCATTGGCCGCAGGACTCGTGCTTGAAAAACTGCATGGTATTGCGCGCGGCACCGACGGCGCTGTCGTGATCCGACAGCACCACGACGGCGGCCGAGCCAATGAAGCAGCCGTAGGGCTGAAGCGTGTCGAAATCAAGGGGAATCGTGTTCATCGAGGCGGGCAAAATGCCGCCCGACGCGCCGCCTGGCAGGTAACCATAGAAGGTATGGCCCTCCCGCATGCCGCCGCAATGTTCGTCGATCAACTGCTGAATCGTGATCCCGGCTGGAGCCAGCTTGACGCCGGGCTGCTTGACGCGACCGGACACCGAAAACGACCTTAACCCCTTGCGACCGTTGCGACCCTGGCCAGCAAACCAGTCCGCGCCTTTTTCAAGGATTTCCCGAACCCAGTAAAGGGTTTCAAAGTTGTGTTCGAGTGTCGGGCGGCCGAACAGACCGACCTGGGAAACATATGGTGGTCGCAAGCGCGGCAGGCCGCGCTTGCCTTCGATCGATTCGATCATCGCCGACTCTTCGCCGCAGATGTAGGCCCCTGCGCCGCGACGCAGCTCGATCTCGGGCATCCGTGTGATTGGCGGGCTGGCCCGCAGTTTTGCCAGCTCGGCCTCCAGCAGGGTGCGGCAGCCGTGGTATTCGTCCCGCAGATAAAGGTAAATTTTCTCGATGCCGACGGCCCAGGCGGCGATCAGCATGCCTTCGATGAAGCGGTGCGGGTCACGTTCGAGGTAAACCCGGTCTTTAAAGGTGCCGGGCTCGCCCTCGTCGATGTTGATAGCCATCAGACGCGGGCCCTGCTCGGCCTTGACAATGCGCCACTTGCGCCCCGTCGGAAAACCTGCGCCGCCAAGGCCGCGCAGACTCGAGTCTTCCATGGTCTTGATGACTGCTTCGATGTCGCGCTCGCCGCTCACGCATTGGGCCAGCAGCGTATAGCCGCCGTTGGCCTGGTAGCGTGCAAGGTCGATGAAGTCTTCTGCCAAGTGGCGCACCGCGCCGGCGTCAACCGCTTCGGCGATGCGCTCGCAGGTCGCATTGGAAATCGGATTCTGGCCCACCACCGCTGCCGGCGCCTGCTCACAACGGCCGATGCAGGGCGCGGCCAGCACGCGCACTTCGCGCCCCAGCAGCGCCGGTAGCCGGTCGAGCAAGTCCCGAGCACCCGCCATTTCGCAGGACAGTCCGTCGCAGACCCGGACGGTGAGTGGCGCGGGGGCTGCTTCGCCTTCCTTCACGACATCGAAATGGTGATAGAAGGTGGCGACTTCATAGACTTCCGTCTGCGCCAGGCGCATCTCCTGTGCCAGTGCCGCAAGATGAGCGGCACGCAGGCAGCCATAACGATCCTGGATCTTGTGCAGGTGCTCGATCAGCAAGTCGGGCTGGCGGGATGCCGTGCCCAGCAAGGCCTGAACGTCTGCCAGTGCGGCCGGCTCCACGGGCCGTCCCTTCGGTGTCTGGCGTTTTTTCTGCCTCGAAGCATCGATGACGGCGATGGGGATGATGGGATGGTTCATAAGTTTGGAAGTCAGTCGGAAAAGCCCGGCGCCGCGCCGGAAAGGGTTGTCAGATAACGGCTGCGCTGCGCAGCTCCGAGATGGCTTGCACGCCATAGCCGAGCTGTGCCAGGATTTCGTCGGTGTGTTCGCCCAAAAGCGGCGAGCGGGTCACGACAGTGGGGCTGTCGGACATCTTGATCGGATTGCCTACCGTCAGGTATTTGCCGCGCGCCGGATGATCCACTTCGACGATGGTTCCGGTTTCGCGCAGCGCCGGTTCCTCGGCGATTTCCTTCATCGACAGGATCGGGCCACAGGGAATGTCGTATTTGTTGAGGATGTCCATTGCCTCGAACTTGGTCAGGGTCATGGTCCATTGCTCGATGCGGGCGAAGATGGGTTTCAGGTGCAGCAGCCGTGCCTGGGGTGTTGCATAGGCCTCGTCATCGATCCAGTCGGGCTCGCCGATGACACGGCAGACGTCGGGCCAAGCGGCGCCCTGGGTGATGAAGTAGATGTAGGCATTGGCGTCTGTCTCCCAGCCAAGGCATTTGAGGATGGCTCCGGGTTGTCCGCCACCCGAGGCATTGCCGGCACGCGGCACTGCTTCGCCGAACTTGCCGTCGGGATACTGCGGGTATTCGTGCAAGGTGTGGGTGCGCTCCAGGCGCTGCTGGTCGCGCAGCTTGACCCGGCACAGATTCAAAACCGCATCTTGCATGGGGGCGAGAACCTTCTGGCCGCGCACGGTGGTGTTGCGCTGATAGAGCGCGGCGACGATCCCTATGGCCAGGTGCAAGCCGGTGCCGCTGTCGCCAATTTGCGCGCCGGTGACCATCGGTGGTCCGTCGTCGAAACCCGTCGTAGAGGCCGCCCCGCCTGCGCACTGCGCAACGTTCTCGTAAACCTTGCAGTCTTCGTACGGGCCAGGCCCAAAGCCTTTGACCGACCCGACGATCATCCGCGGGTTGAGCGCCTGGATGTGCTCCCAGGTAATGCCCATGCGGTCGAGCGCGCCCGGCGCAAAGTTCTCGACCAGCACGTCGCAGGTGGTGATCAGCTTGTCCAGGACTTCCCGCCCTTTGGCAGTCTTGGTGTCCAGCGTGATCGAGCGCTTGTTGTGGTTGAGCATCGTGAAATACAGGCTGTCCACGCCCGGAATATCACGCAGTTGCGCGCGCGTCGCATCGCCGCTGCCGGCCCGTTCGACCTTGATGACATCCGCACCAAACCAGGCCAGCAACTGAGTGCAGGTCGGCCCGGATTGAACATGGGTGAAATCGAGGATTCGGACGCCGTCCAGTGCTTGGGTCATAAAAATTGTGGGGTAATAATAAACCGATTCTTACCCATACCAGCCTGTCAGCCCGGTCGCTTCGCCGCGTCGGCTTCGGCCAGAGCGGAGCTACCCGCTACCCGGGATTCCAGATCGGTCAGGCGTTTTTTCAGCTCGCGCTCTTGTGTAAACCGGGCCGACTCGTCGCGAATGACGGCGACGATAGCCGACACTTTTCGGTCGGCCGAGTGCAGCAGGGCGACGGTAAAAGCGATAGACAGCATATGCCCGTCTTTGTGCACCGCCGGTACGCGCAGAACATCGCTGCCGTAACGTGTGATGCCGGTGGCCATCGTTTTGTGATAACCATCCCAGTGGCGCTGCTGCTGGCGCTGCGGAACGATGAGGTCCAGCGACTGCCCCAAGGCTTCGCTTTCTGAGTGGCCGAACATGCGCTCTGCCGCAGGGTTCCACAACGTGATGGCACCGTCGGCGCCAGACACCACGATGGCGTCGCCTACGGCTTCGACGAGTTGCTTGAAATCGACATTCGATTGCATGGCTGCCTTTCCACCCGTGAACAAGCGGGTTTGCAAGCAAAGACGGCGTTCTGAAAGAACGCCGTCGATGGTGATGTCCTTGCGGACGACTAAGGTCTTCCAGCGCCGGTTTAAACGGCCCCGGCCGTATGCAGCGCAGCGACCTGGTCCTTGGTGTAACCCAGACCGGCCAGAACCTCGTCGGTGTGCTCACCGAGCAGCGGCGAACCGGTGATCTCGACCTTCATGCCCGAGAACTTGATCGGGCTGCCGACGGTCAGGTATTTACCGCGCTCTTTGTGATCGACTTCGGTGATGGTGCCGCTGGCGCGCAAAGAAGGGTCGTTGGCCAGCTCCTTCATCGACATGACAGGCGAACACGGGATGTCGAACTTGCGCAGGATATCGACCGCCTCGAATTTGGTCTTGTCCTGGAGCCACTCTTCAATCGTCGCGAAGATGGCCGTGATGTGCGGCTGCCGCGCTTTGGCCGTCATGTAGTCCGGGTCGTCCTTCCACTGCGGCTTGCCGATTGCATCGCAGATCGGTGCCCAGGCCTGTCCCTGAATGGTGAAGTAGATGTAGGCGTTCGGGTCGGTTTCCCAACCCTTGCATTTAAGGACCCAGCCTGGCTGACCTCCACCGCCGGCATTGCCGCCGCGCGGGACCACGTCGGTGAACTTGCCGTGCGGGTACTGTGGGTACTCTTCAAGGTAGCCGAGACGGTCCAGGCGCAATTGGTCGCGCAGCTTGACGCGGCACAGGTTCAACACAGCGTCCTGCATCGACACCGCAACTTTTTGGCCCTTGCCGGTTTTGTCGCGATGGCGCAGGGCAGTCAAAATACCGAGCGCCAGGTGCATGCCGGTATTGCTGTCGCCAAGCGCCGCAGCGCTGACCGTCGGCGGACCGTCCCAGAATCCGGTGGTCGATGCGGCGCCGCCCGCGCACTGCGCAACGTTCTCATAAACTTTCAGGTCTTCGTAGTGGTGGCCGTCGCTAAAGCCTTTTACAGACGCAAGGATCATCTTCGGATTCAGCTCGAGAATCCGCTCCCAGGTGAACCCCATCCGGTCGAGCGCGCCCGGGCCGAAGTTTTCGACCATCACATCCGATTCCTTGATCAGCTTTTCAAGGACGATCTTGCCTTCGGGCTTCTTGGTATCGAGTGTCAACGAGCGCTTGTTGCTGTTGAGCTGGGTGAAATACAGCGCATCGACGTTCGGGATGTCGCGCAGCTGGCTGCGTGTCACGTCGCCGGAGCCAGGACGTTCGACTTTGATGACGTCGGCGCCGAACCAGGCGAGCATTTGCGTGCAGGCAGGGCCGGCCTGGACATGGGTGAAGTCGATGATCTTGATGTCGTCGAGTGCTTTGGTCATGGTGCTTGTTTCCTTAAAAAAAAGGGGGGGGTTACTTTTTCTTCGCCGCGCTGGTCGGGTTCAGGCTGGTAATACGGCCGCTTTCGGTTCCGGCGGTCTCATCGATGACCGCGTTGATTAGCGTGGGCCTGCCAGAAGCCAAGGCTTTGTCGATGCCTTTTTGCAGTTCTTCGGGCGTCGTGGCATGGACCCCGACGCCGCCGAATGCTTCCATCATTTTGTCGTAGCGGGCGTTCTTGACGAACACCGTCGGGGCAACATCCTTGCCGCCCGTCGGGTTGACGTCGATGCCACGGTAGATCCCGTTGTTGTTGAAGACGATGACGCAAACCGGCAGGTTGTAGCGGCATATGGTCTCGACCTCCATACCGCTAAAGCCGAATGCGCTGTCGCCTTCGATGGCAATCACGGGTTTGCCGGTCACGACAGCGGCACCAATGGAAAAACCCATGCCTATCCCCATGATTCCCCAAGTGCCGACATCGAGGCGTTTTCTGGGTTCGTACATATCGACGATGCTCCGGGCGAAGTCCAGCGTATTCGCGCCTTCGTTGACGACGATCACATCAGGGCGGGCCTTGACGACATTGCGAATGACATTGAGCGCGCTGTGAAAGCTCATCGGCGAAGGGTTCAAGGCCAGCGTGGCCGACATCTTCGTAAGATTCTTGTCTTTGCGATCGTTGATCGCACTGGTCCATTCGGCAGGCGGCTTGGCCCAGTTCGCACCGAGGCCGGCAACGAGTGCCGACACACAGGAGCCGATGTCGCCGATCAGCGGCGCCGCGATGGCGACGTTGCTGTCGATCTCGGTTGGTGCAATGTCGATCTGGATGAATTGCTTGGCGCCTTTTTCCTGGCCCCAGGTCTTGCCTTTTCCGTGCGACAGCAGCCAGTTCAGCCGGGCACCCACCAGCATCACGACATCGGCTTCAGCAAGCACGTAGGAGCGGGCCGCAGACGCCGACTGCACATGGTTGTCCGGCAACAGGCCCTTGGCCATCGACATCGGCAGGTAGGGGATGCCGGTCTTTTCGACCAGTGCGCGAATGTCGGCATCGACCTGCGCATAGGCTGCACCCTTGCCAAGCAGGATGAGTGGGCGCTTGGCCGTTTTGAGCAGCGCCAACGCACGTTGCACCGACTCGGTCGCAGGCAACTGGCGCGGCGCGGCGTCAACCACCTTGATGAGCGACCTCTTTCCCGCTGCGGCTTCCATGGTCTGCGAAAACAATTTGGCTGGCAGATCCAGATACACGCCCCCTGGTCGCCCTGACACGGCCGAGCGGATTGCGCGGGCGATGCCGACCCCGATGTCCTCGGCATGCAGCACACGAAAGGCCGCCTTGCACAGCGGTTAGGCGATGGCGAGCTGACCCATCTCTTCATAGTCGCCTTGCTGCAAATCTACAATTTCGCGTTCGCTTGACCCGCTGATCAGGATCATCGGAAAGCAGTTGGTCGTTGCATTCGTCAGTGCGGTCAGGCCGTTCAGAAAACCCGGCGCGGAAACAGTGAGACAGATTCCCGGCTTTTGCGTCAGAAAACCCGCTGCCGCTGCCGCATTGCCGGCGTGTTGCTCGTGGCGAAACGAGATCACGCGCATGCCTTCTGCCTGGGCCATGCGGGTCAAATCTGTGATCGGAATACCTGGAACACCGAAGATAGTGTCGATGCCGTTGAGCTTCAGCGCGTCGATGACGAGATGGAAGCCGTCGGTGGTATCGGTTGATTGGGTCTCTTGAGTCATTTTGAATGTGGCTCCGTTGAGCTTCAAAAAAAGCGCGCGCACTGGCGCTCGCCGCGTAAATGAAAATAACGAATAACCTGGCCCGTTCGGGACGCGGTGCTCCTGTCCAGTGCGCGACCGAAACGCGCTTCGCGGAGGGAATCTTGGTCGCTGGCGTTATCATAAGAATCGATCCAGCGCCTGCCATTGACCCTGGTCAATTTTTGTCGCATGCCAATTTTTTTTGGCGTCGCTGCCGCCGCCCATCTCGCCGTCTCATGTCCTCCGTATCCACCCATCCCGAGAAAAACATCATCCGAGTGCAGCTCGCTCAGAATTTCGTTTTAAAGGGCATGACGGCAGAACAGAGCACCGAACTGGAACCGCATCTTTCGATTGTTGACCGCAATAAAGGAGAAACCCTGCTTCAGCAGGGCGCGCACCAGATGGAGCAATACTTCATTCTGGAAGGCATCCTGAAGCGGGTGGTGACCAACCAGGATGCGAAGGAAATGATTCTCCGTTTTGCCGACGAGCGAGACATGGAAACCAGTTACGCCGCCTGGCGGTTGAATACGCCGACACCGTACAGCACAGTCTGCGTAACCAAAGTGAGGGTTGCAAAAATGCCCTTGCCCGACTGGGTCGCGTTCATGGACCGGCATAACCAGATTAAACAAACGTTTGAATATTCAGTGATGCAATTGATGAGTGAAATCATGGCCCACACCATCACTTTGCACCTGCTTGACGCTCCCGGCCGCGTCAAGCGCTTTATGCGCAAACACCCCGAGCTTGCCGAGCGCATTCCAAAAAAAGAACTCGCGGCCTATCTGAATTTGTCGGCCGAAACGCTGAGTCGGCTGAAGCAACGCGGCAAGATCTGAATATGCGTTGGCTGCTCCCTCCCCCGCATTCAATCCACCGGCTGTTCAACGTCGAACTGCTTCTTCTTTTGCGGCAGGACTTTGCCAAGCAGCCGTGAAATCAACGGCCAGAACAACAGAATCAATGCCAGCGTGCTGATGCCGCCCACCAGCGCGTTGGACCACAGGATCGACATATCGCCCTGCGAGATCAGCATCGCCTGACGGAAAGAGTCTTCGGCCTTGTCGCCCAGCACCAGCGCCAGAACCAGCGGTGCCAGCGGGTAGTCGAGCTTTTTGAACAGGTAACCCATCACACCGAAAAGCAGCATGAACCAGATGTCGAGCATCGCGTTGTGAACCGTGTAGGCGCCAATCGCGCAGATCACGACGATGACGGGCGCGATGATCGAGAACGGTATGCGCAGGATCGATGCAAAGAGCGGCACCGTCGTCAACACGACGATCAAGCCAACCAGGTTGCCCAGATACATGCTGGCGATCAGGCCCCAAACAAAGTCTTTTTGCTCGACGAACAACAAGGGGCCCGGCTGCAGTCCCCAGATCAGCAAACCGCCAAGCAGCACGGCGGCGGTGGGCGAGCCGGGGATGCCAAGGGCCAGCATCGGCAGCATCGCGCTGGTGCCGGCTGCGTGGGCAGCGGTTTCTGGAGCGATCACGCCTTCGAGCTGACCGGTGCCGAACTTGTGACCATCGCGGGACATTTTTTTGGCCAGGCCATAGCTCATGAACGACGCTGGCGTGGCGCCCCCCGGCGTGATGCCCATCCAGATACCGATCAAGGAGCTGCGAACGGTCGTGAGCCAGTATTTGGGCAGTTTTTTCCAGGTTGCCAGCACGACTTTCGGGTCGATCTTGGCGTTCTTGCCGGAGAACGCCAGGCCTTCTTCCATCGAGATCAGGATCTCGCCGATCCCGAACAGGCCGATCACTGCGATCAAAAAGTCGAAGCCGCGCATCAGGTCCGGGAAGCCGAAAGTCAGGCGCAACTGCCCTGTCACCGTGTCCATACCGACGGCCGCCAACGCAAAACCGATAGTCATGGAAGCCAGTATCTTGAAGGGCGAACCTTTACCCATTCCGACAAAGCTGCAGAAGGTCAGCAGGTACACCGCAAAAAACTCGGGTGGTCCGAACTTGAGCGCGAATTTGGCCACCAGCGGGGCCATGAAAGTGATCATCACGACCGCGACAAACGCCCCGATGAACGACGAGGTAAAGGCAGCGGTCAGGGCCGCGCCGGCTTCCCCGTTTTGCGCCATCGGGTAGCCATCAAAGGTGGTCGCGACCGACCAGGGCTCACCCGGGATGTTGAACAAAATGGAGGTAATCGCGCCGCCGAACAAGGCTCCCCAGTAAATGCAGGACAGCATGATGATGGCCGAGGTCGGCGGCATCGCAAAGGTCAGCGGCAGCAGGATTGCGACACCGTTGGCGCCGCCAAGTCCGGGGAGCACCCCGATCAGCACGCCGAGAATAATGCCGACGAACATCAACAGGATGTTCATCGGTGTCAGGATCACGCTAAAGCCGTGAAAAAGCGAATTGAGTTCTTCCATGTACGGATCCGGTCTTTTTTCAAACTAGGGAAAAATGGTCGAACTGCTTTGAGCAGAAATTCGACGGCGCCAATGCGGAGACTTGGTGAATCAATAGCCCAAAAAGCTGAGCAGGTTGAACTGTCCCTTGAAAAGGGGCACCTTGAACCAGACTTCGAACATGAAGAAGAAAAGCACAACCACCGACATGGCCACGGTGACGCTTTTTGTCCAGGTGTATTTGCCAAGGACGATCATGAACGCCGCGATGTAGAGAGCCGACGCGACGTAGAGCCCGATCAACTGGACGACGCCTACGTAAACAACCGCAGGAAGGAGAACCGACAGCACACGACGCAGCTGTTCGCTGTCAACGAAAATTTCGTTGTTCCGGCTTTTGCCGAACACTGCTTGATAGAAAATCCCGATTGCGGAGATGCACAGGATCACCCCAATCCAGAATGGGAAATAGCCCGCGCCAGGACCGTCACTGGTCCAGCCGGAACCCAGGGACCAGCTTCCCTGGATGACCACGATGCCGAGAATGAGCACACCCAGGGCCACGACAGCCTCCACGATATGCGTTGACACGCCCTGACGTGGTTTGGCGTCCGTTGTTTGGTTTGATTCCATCAGCAATCCTGAAGCAAGGCGGTCCCGTAGGGGAAAAGGGTGGAGTCAAACCGCATCGGGCTCGACCCCAAGAAGATGCCAGTTGAGCGGTTTACTTGGCCAGAAATCCGGCTTCTTTCATCAGATCGCGATGGCGGTTTTCAGCAGTGCCCAGCCACTTGGTGAATTCGTCGCCCGTCATCGCGGTCTGGTTGAAGGCGCCCTTTTCCATGTAGTCTTTCCACTCCGGGGTGTCGCGCACTTTCTTCAGCAGGCCGACGTAGAAATCGGTCTGCTCCTTGGTCACGCCAGGGGCCATGAAGATGCCGCGCAGCATCGTGTATTCGGTCGGAACGCCGGCTTCCTTGCAGGTCGGAATATCACCCCAACCCTGAGTCTCTGTAACCTTGGCCTTGTACGGCATGCGTTTATCGTCGAACACGCAGAGCGCCCGCAACTGGCCACCGCGCCACTGCGCGACCGCTTCGATCGGGTTGTTGACGCTCGAATCAATGTGCTTTCCGACCAGCTGAACTGCAACGTCTCCGCCGCCCTTGAACGGGATATAAATGAACTTGGTACCGGTAGCTTTTTCGATCCCGGTAGTGATGATCTGGTCTTCCTGCTTGGAACCGGTGCCGCCCATTTTCATTTTGCTCGGGCCGGCCGCTTTGACTGCATCCAGATACTCCTTGGCATTTTTGTGCGGCGATTCCGCATTGACCCACAGCACGAATTGATCGAGCGCCATCATCGAGACCGGCGTCATGTCGCGCCAGTTGAACGGCACACCGGTGGCCATCGGGGTGGTGAAAAGATTCGACAACGTGACGATGATCTTATGCGGGTCACCCTTGGCGTTTTTGACTTCGAGGAAGCCTTCCGCGCCGGCGCCGCCCGACTTGTTCAAAACGATCAGCGGCTCTTTCATCAGCTTGTGCTTGATGATGATGCCCTGTATCAGGCGCGCCATCTGATCGGCGCCGCCGCCAGTGCCGGCCGGCACGACAAACTCGACGGCTTTGGTCGGTTCCCAAGCCGCATGTACCGGGGTTGCGAGAAAGGCCAGCGCCGCTGTGGCCAAAGCCAGTGCGCTTTTAACTTGTGTGAACTTAGGGGTAATCATGAGCGATGTCTCCTGGAGGTTGTGGTGGTGCTTGGAATCAAAAGGACTTCGATGTTCTCGCGTTTCAACGTCACACGGCGCGAATGGTGAATTGTGAGGGTAAAAAAAGTCTTGACGGGGGTCAAGTTTTTGACGCTTCGGCACTGGCTCTTAGGGAAACCACGGGCCTTGGTGAACCGGCTGTCTGTGGTCCTGCATGGCGGGACTTCGCTTTCTTGGCCTCGGTTGTCGCACTGCCGTTCAGCGGAGTACAAAGTACAGCGCAAGCAAATACAACACCACCGCGAAGATGCGCTTCAGGGGCCGGATGTCCATGCGGTGTGCCGTGCTCGCACCCAGCGGTGCCGTCAACACGCTGGCCAGGGAGATCACGACGAGCGCGGGCAGGTACAGGTAACCCAGTGCGCCGGGCGGCATCGGTGGCAAATTCTGGCCGGCCCAGATGTAGCCCGCGGTACCGGCGAATGCAATTGGGAAGCCGAGCGCAGCCGAGGTGCCTACCGCATTGTGAATTTTGATGTTGCACCAGGTCATGAACGGCACCGAGATGAACGCGCCGCCGGCGCCGACCAGCGCGGAGATTACGCCGATCAGATTGCCGACGCCGAACGTGGCGGCACGGCCCGGCAGCGTCCGGCTGGGTTTGGGTTTCCGGTCCAGCAGCATTTGCGTGGCCGAGAAGGCAACGAAGCTGGCAAACACCAGCCCCAAGGTGTTGCCAGGCAAGCGCGCCGTGATCTGCGCGCCGACGATAGCGCCGAGCACGATGCCGGGTGCCAGCACGCGGACCACCGGCCACAGCACTGCACCGCGCCTATGGTGGGCGTACACCGAAGACAGAGCGGTGAAGCAGATCGTCGCTAGCGAGGTCGCAACGGCGATTTTGAGGGTGTAGTCGGCGGGGTAGCCGCGCGCTTCAAGAATCAGGCTGACGAAGGGCACCATGACCATGCCGCCGCCTATGCCCAGCAACCCGGCTAGATACCCGGTGCAACTGCCGATCAGCAGCAACTGAACAACCAGCAGGAGCTCAAGCGCCATGGACGATGTTGATCTGGGCGCTGCGCCGGCGGGAGCGTGCTGCTTGTCGGCCGTAAGGGCGGTCGGCGGTGGCAGCGATAAAAGGTGTCTGCGAATGCCACCGGACCGTCATCCTGAACCGGGGTTCAGGTGGGCGAGGGCAGTCGGGTTTCGGGTTCGTCTGACGCGAGACGATCACACCTGCCGGACAATTTACCAAGCCCGTGCTCGTAGAGCATTGGTTCAAGGAAATATAAAGCCCGATGAACACCGCAGACTGCCAGATTTTAGGCCGCAGCGCCGCAGCCGGTGTGCAGGACAAAGCCTCAAAGCGCGTCTGCGTAGCAGGGGTTCAAAGCAACTGGCCGTCCATGCCGAGAGCAGCATCCAGACGGCCGAGCAATTCGGCCAACTGAGGGTCAGGGCGGGTGCCGTTGCCTTTCGGCAGCGCCAGTCTGGCGCCCGATGCGACGGGGGGTGCGGCAGCCAGGCCGGCAGCCGGCGCTTCAGAAAGGACATTGCGATCAGACAGTTCAAACGCAAGGTTCAGCGCCGCGAGCACCGCGATGCGATCCCGGGCCTTGATTTTGCCGACGTCCCGGATCTTGCACATCGCAATGTCCACCCGGTTAACGGCATCGAGCATGCGCGCATCGCCGTTCTCAGGGCAGCCAAGCAGATAGCTCTGACCCATGATCTGCACTTCGAGCTGTTTCATTGCGGGCTTCTTTGCGGGGAGGCGTTGCTGTCGGGCAGGCGGTCGAGCAGTGCGTCAACCCGCGCGCGCGCCGCATTTAGACGGGACTGCAACGAGTCGCGTTCCTGGGTCAGGCCATCGACCTGCTTTTCAAGCAATTTATTGGTGCGCTGCAGCTCTTCATGACGCAGCAGCAAGCGCTCGACACGCTCGGTGATTTGCTCGATCTGGGTGGGGTTGACCATGGCAGCGCCGATTGTAGGGTGAGGCGAAAACCGGCGGCGTAGAATCGCCGGCTGTTGGTGCTCGCGGTGTGGTTCACATGCCGCAGTTCAACGGGAAGCAGGAGGACGTAAATGCAAGGCAGTCGGGGTTGACCCGGCTTCCAACGCGGCGATGTTTAACCTGCGCTGCCCCCGCAACGGTAAGCGGACGAATGCCATTTTTCGGCGCCCAAGTCGAAGCATGCATTTAGCTTTCATCACAGGCCACTGAGCGTTTTGAATACACGCTTGGGAAGGCGATGAAGGTCGTTCCGTCAGCCCGGATACCGGCCAACAAGGTGGTTGTGCGTTCGCTCAAAGCGGGCCGCAGTCGTAACGCTCAAGCACTGGCGGGGAAGCCGGTGAGGGCTTTTTTTGTTGAATAGTTCTTCATGAAAACCTGTGTTTCTCGTGCACGCTTTGCCGTGCTTCCGTTGGCTTTGTCCGCGGCCTTTCCCGCCTTTTCGCAATCCGGCGCAACGCCTCAACTCAAGGAGACCGTGGTTACCGCCTCGCGTGTGGCTACGCCAGTCACCGACGTTATCGCGGACGTTTCGATCATTGACCGGGAGACGCTGGAGAGGGCCGGGCAGTCGTCATTGCGTGACCTCCTGGCCCAGCAACCAGGCGTTCAAATCGTCAGCAACGGCAGTTACCGCTCGAGCACGGGTGTCTTTCTGCGCGGCGCCAGCAGCTCGCAAACGATTGTGCTGATTGACGGTATTCGGGTCGGTTCCGCGACTTTGGGTACGGCGTCGATCGAAAACTTCCCGCTGGCGCGCATTGAGCGCATTGAAATCCTGCGCGGCGCGGCCTCGGCCCTGTACGGCCCCGATGCGGTGGGCGGTGTGATTCAGATATTTACCCGCGAGCCCACCGACGCGCTGGTGCTCAGCGCTGGCGCGGGCTTTGGCTCAGACGGCCAACGGCAGGCGGACGCCTCAATTCGAGGCAGCGCCGGAATCATCGGTTACAGCCTGGGTGTGTCGCGCGAAAAGGCCAAAGGCATCAGCGCGATCAGCAATCCCGCTTCGTCCAACTTCAACCCGGACGCTGACGGATTCACGTCTTCCAGCGTCGATGCCAGGTTGACCGCCAAAATAAACCCAGACCATGGGCTGACTTTAAGCCTGTTGCGTAGCGACAGCGAATACCAGTTTGACGGTATGCCTTTCCCTAATCCCTTGGGTCTGACCAGACTCACCTCCGATGCCCGCGCCAAACCCCAGATCAACAACGCCACGGTCAAGTGGGACGCGCAGTGGGTACCGCGGTGGAAATCCACGGTGACCGCGGGAACCAGCGACGAAGAGTCGGTGAGTGAGTATTACCGGGTCTCCGATGGAGCGTTTGGCGGGCGCAGCAAATTCGATACCAAGCGCAAGCAATTGACCTGGCAAAACGACATCAAGCTGGACAAAGACGTGTTGTCCCTGATGGTTGAAAATCGTTCCGAAGCGGTGGACAGTTCTACCAATTACCTGGTCAAGGAGCGCGATGTGCGCAGCGCGCTGGTGTCTTATGCGTTGAACCGCGAGCGCTGGAATGCCCTGGCGGTCGTCCGCAATGACAAGAACTCGCAGTTCGGAAGCTTCAACAACTGGGCGCTGTCCGCCGGCTATCGCCTGACCGAGGGCCTGCGTGCCGTGGCCAGCGCGGGGACGAGTTTCCAGGCTCCCACCTTCAACCAGCTTTATTTTCCGGGTTTTGGCAACCCCGCGTTGGTGCCCCAGCGAAACCGGGCCACAGAAGCGGGCCTCAAATACCAGCAGGGCAACCTGGCGCTGGGCGCGGTGGTGTACCAGAACGATATCCAGGGCTTCATCATTCCGTCCACCAATGCGCAGAGTTCTCTGGCCGTGTTGCGCGGGGTCACGCTGAGCGTCGATGTCCAGGCAGGGCCGACCAGCTATTCGCTGTCTTACGATTATGCGGACCCACGCTCTTACTCCTCGATTCCGGCCTCGAACGATCGAAGGCTTGTTCGTGTTGCGCAAAACCTGCTGAACGCGCGGATCAACCATCGTCTAGGGGACGTCAGCGTGTTTGGCGAGCTCAGGCTGTCGAGCGACCGGGAAGACAACAACCTGACCTTCACGGGGCGCGACACGTTGCCGGGCTACAGCGCGCTCAACGTCGGCATGAACTGGAAAATTCAGAAGAATGTTTCGCTGTTGGCGCGCGTCAATAACCTGACCGACAAGCAATACATGCTGGCCAACGGATTTTCTGTTCCAGGCCGCAACCTTTTTGTGTCCGCGTCATGGTTGATGTAAGGCCTGCGCTGGTCTTTATTTGCTGAGCTGAAGATGCCTGCAGCCAGCTGCCCCGCCATCCTCATCGCCGCCCCGGCTTCCGGTCAGGGCAAGACGACGGTAGCCTGCGCGCTGGCGCGCCTGCATACGCGCCAGGGGCGGCGCGTGCGGGTGTTCAAGTGTGGTCCTGATTTCCTGGATCCGTACTGGCTCAGTCTGGCGAGTGGCGCACCGGTGTACCAGCTCGATTTGTGGATGACAGGTGAGGCCGATTGCGCGCAGCGCCTGCACCACGCCGCACAGCAGGCCGACCTCATCATTGTCGAGGGCGTGATGGGCTTGTTTGACGGTCAGCCCAGCGCGGCGGACCTGGCCCAGCGCTTCGGCCTGCCGGTGCAGACGGTGATTGATGCGGGCGCGATGGCGGGCACCTTTGGCGCGCTGGCCTGGGGTTTGCAGAGCTACCGGGACGGCCTGCGCTTTGCCGGTGTGTTGGCGAACCGCGTGGGCTCCGGAGGCCACCCGGCCCTGCTGCTGTCTCTTATAAACATATCCG
>JAJAYS010000367.1 GCA_026786065.1 Polaromonas sp. | reverse complement strand
GTGCAGGCCTGCTCAATCAGCTCAAGCAGGTCTTTGCGTTGTTGGGCATCGCTCATCAGTCCTCGTCCCCCAACAGCGCCTGGAACTTTTTTTGGTAAGCACCAGCAGGGCTGCCGCTTCCGCCAGCGCCCTCTCTTTTCGGCGCAGGTCGCGCTGCAATCCTTCGTGCCTGGTTTGCAGTTCACGCAAAGCCGCTTTGGACTCGCGCGAGTCGCTTGCAGGGGCGCTGCAAAATGCTTCACTCCAGGCCTTGAGCTGGTGCTCAACGCTCGCGGACGCAGCCGTCAGTGCCAACGGTGGCCGGACTGCCGGTTGACCTGCCGCCTTGATCTTGCCTTGCAGTTCCGCCAGTTCAGCACTTCGTCTCGCCTCGGCCAACTGAGCATCCGCCATCACACTGCGTCGCAGCTCTTCTCGCTCCGCTTCAAAAAACGCCTGCGCCTCCGGAGAGTTCGGCTGCCGCATGAGACGCTGTCGCTTTTGATGCAAGACCTCATCGGCACGCGCGGCAGCGATGTCGGCAGGTGAGGTTGGGTCGACTTTGTACTTGACCCTCTCGATTACGCCTTCGGCCGAATTCACGGTCTCGATGGTCTTCTCGAACCGCCGGATGTTGCTGGCCTCGGTAGGCCAAGTCGTCATGTCATCGGGATCGAATGGTTTGACGCTCATATCGGCTAAAGCGTAACCGAAGTGTTTGTGGGCGGCGATGGCCAGGCCCCGGGCGCGCCCCAGTGCGAGCCGCTGATCCCGCGTGCGTAACGACACCTTCAACTCCCGACCACTGCGCCATCGATCCTGCAAAGGGACCGGAATGCAGATGCGGAAGAAATAAATCCCGTGTCGGGAAAGCCGCAGGTAGGCCGGAATTCGCATGACTGAGCTCCAAAAGTGGCTCGCTGCGGCGGCTCACCTGTTGGGGACTCAGAAAGACAAAAGGCCCGTGAATACGGGCCTTTTGAGAGTCTGGCGGAGCGGACGGGACTCGAACCCGCGACCCCCGGCGTGACAGGCCGGTATTCTAACCAACTGAACTACCACTCCTGATAGCGACAACGGGTTCGCTCTTTCGAGCCAAGTCGCCTGCCCTTGCGGGCCGGCTGGCCTGCTTTCGCAGGTTTTCCGTTATCTAACTTGCGCCTTGCGCATCACGCATGAAGCGTGATGAATGCTGGCGACCCCACGGGGATTCGAACCCCGGTACCTACCGTGAAAGGGTAGTGTCCTAGGCCTCTAGACGATGGGGTCAAAACCTTGTAATCCGGAAAAATTCCCGGAACAACTCGCGCAAAAACCGAGCGGCGAATCAAATTTGGTGGAGGTAAGCGGGATCGAACCGCTGACCTCTTGCATGCCATGCAAGCGCTCTCCCAGCTGAGCTATACCCCCCGAAATTTGCCGCCCATCAAACCCGAAAATTCCGCTTGAAATCAAGCCTGGTTTCTGCGATTTTCCGATGATCGCGGCAAAAGCCATAAGCGTTTGCTGCATCTGTCGAGCCTTGAATTATAGCCAGAAAAATAACGTGCTCTCAGCTGCCGGAAGCTGAAAGGCGGGCCGCCACGTCTTCGCGAAGCATCAACTCAAGCAGCGCATCGAGCGATGGCGTATGCGCCGTTCCAGCGACCAAGACCCGAACCGGCATGGCCAATTGCGGCATCTTCAGATTGCAGGTGGCCAGCACCTGCTTGATCGCTGCCGCAATGCCGGCCCGGGTCCATTCGCATTCGGCCAACGCGCGCTGCAAGCTGACCAACGCGGGCCGCACAGCATCGGTCACATGCGTCTGAAGATCGTCCCGGCTCGGGCTGCCGCCTGCGACCAGCACCGACAGCCAATCGGCCAGTTCGACCAGCGTGCTGCAGCGGTCTTTGAACAGCGCGCAGCCGCGTAGCAGGCGGTCGGCCGGCAACCCTGCGGCGGGTTTAGTGGCCAGGAAGGGGCGCACCCGTTCAGCCAGATCGGCATCCACCATCGCCTTCAAATGCTGGCTGTTTACCCAGCGCAGCTTGGCTTCGTCGAACTGCGCGGCACTTCGCCCCAGGTGATCCAGGTCGAACCACTGCAAAAATTGCGCACGGCTAAAAATTTCATCGTCGCCGTGGCTCCACCCCAGACGGGCCAGGTAGTTGACCATAGCGTCGGGCAGGTAGCCTTCGCTGGTGTAGGCGGTGACCGCTTTGGCACCGCTGCGCTTGCTCATTTTTTCGCCCTGCCCATTGAGCACGGTGGGCAGGTGCGCATAGACCGGCACCGGCTTTCCCATAGCGCGAAAGATGTTGATCTGGCGTGGGGTGTTGTTGACGTGGTCGTCGCCGCGAATCACATGCGTGATCGCCATGTCGATGTCATCGACCACCACGCAAAAGTTGTAGGTCGGAGTGCCGTCGGGCCGCGCAATTACCAGGTCGTCGAGCTCGCTGTTGGCGATCTCGATGCGGCCTTTGACCTTGTCGTCCCAGACTACCGCGCCGTCTTCTGGATTCCGAAAGCGCAGCACCGGCAAGACGCCTTGCGGCACCGGCGGCAGCGTCTTGCCCGGCTCTGGCCGCCAGGTGCCGTCGTAACGCGGCTTTTGCTTTTCTGCCATTTGCTGCTCGCGCAGCGCGTCTAGCTCGGCGATGCTCATGTAGCAGGAATAAACCTGGCCACTCGCCTGCAGCGCATGCAACACCGCTTTGTACCGGGCCATGCGCTGCATCTGGAAAATCGGGCCTTCGTCGTAGTCGAGCCCGAGCCAGCGCATGCCCTCGATGATGACATCGACCGAGGCCTGATTGGAACGCTCCAAGTCGGTGTCTTCGATGCGCAAAATGAAGTCGCCGCCGCTGGCACGGGCAAACGCCCACGGATAGAGCGCCGAGCGGATGTTTCCGAGGTGGATGAAGCCGGTCGGTGATGGTGCAAAGCGGGTGCGTATTTTCAAGGTCATTTCAAACTGTCCAGACCCCGCAGCAGGTCGGCCTTGAGGTCGTCGATGTGATCGAGTCCCACCGCAAGACGAATCAGGCCCTGACCAATGCCGGCAGCCTGGCGCTGGGCTTCGCTCAGCCGGCCATGCGAAGTGGTGCCGGGGTGCGTGATGATGGTTTTGGTGTCGCCCAGATTGGTCGCAATGCTGACGACCCGCGTGCTGTCTATTACATGAAACGCCCTGGCCCGCGCCGCTTCAGCCGAGTTGCCACCAAGATCGAACGACAGCACTGCGCCGCCGACGCCAGATTGCTGGCGCATCGCCAGTTCGTGCTGCGGATGCGAGGCCAGGCCTGGGTAGTACACCCGCGAAACACCGGCCTGCGCTTCGAGCCAGCGTGCCACCGCCAGCGCGTTGGCGCTTTGCGCCTGCATGCGGATGCCCAGAGTCTCCAACCCCTTCAGCACCACCCAGGCGCTAAACGGCGAGAGCGTCATGCCGCCGGTGCGCACGATGGGACCGAAGACGTCAACGATCAGTCGCGCAGGCCCGCAAATCGCGCCGGCCATGACCCGGCCCTGGCCATCGAGGTATTTGGTGCCTGAATGGATCACCAGGTCGGCACCGAATTCGACCGGGCGCTGCAGCGCAGGCGAGCAAAAGCAGTTGTCCACCGCCAGCAAGGCACCCACGCTGTGCGCCAGATCGGCCAGCGCGGCAATGTCGCACACGTCGGTCAGCGGATTTGTCGGTGTTTCGGCGAACAGCAGCTTGGTGGTCGGCCGCAGCGCGGCGCGCCATTCGCCGACCTCGGTTTGCGAAACGAAGGTGGTTTCGACACCGAATTTGCCGAACTCCCGGCCGATCAGCGCCAGCGTCGAGCCGAACATCGATTGCGAGCAGATTACGTGGTCACCGCTCTTGAGCAGGCCCATGCACATCATCAGGATCGCGCCCATGCCGGTGGAGGCCCCGATCGCTGCCTCGGTGCCTTCCATCGCAGCAAGACGCTGCTCGAAGCTGGTCACGGTCGGGCTGGAGGTGCGGCCATAGGTAAAGCCGGCTTCGGTGCCGGCGAAGCGCCGGGCAGCGGTTTCGGCATCGGGCTGAACGAAGCCGCTGGTCAGGTACAAGGCCTCGGAATGCTCGCCGTGCTGGCTGCGCTCAATTGCCACGCGCAGGGCGAGGGTGTCCCGGTGCAGACCGTCAGGAAGATTGCCGTCACTCATGCCTCACGCCTCCTGCGGATTCGGTAGGGCCAGCCGCGACACGTCCACGTCGCCTTCATCGGCGCTATCGGTGCGCTGCGCGTTCATCCTGGCAATGCTCTCCGGGGTGATGTCGCCGGTGATGTAAATGCCGTCGAAGCAGGACGCATCGAAGCCGTCGAGCCTCGTGTTGAGCGAGCCGACGGCGCGTTTCATGCCTGCGACGTCTTGGTAGATCAGCGCGTCGCAGCCGATGGCCGCGCGAATCTGCTCGACGGTGCGGTCGTGCGCCACCAGCTCGTCGGCAGTCGGCATATCGATGCCGTACACATTGGGGTAACGCACTGGCGGCGCGGCGCTCGCCAAGTACACCTTTTTGGCACCGGCATCGCGCGCCATCTGCACGATCTCGCGGCTGGTGGTGCCGCGCACGATTGAGTCGTCCACCAACAGCACATTGCGGCCCTTGAACTCGCTGGCGATCACGTTGAGCTTCTGGCGCACCGACTTCTTGCGAACGCCCTGCCCCGGCATGATGAAAGTGCGTCCGACGTAGCGGTTTTTGACGAAGCCTTCCCGATATGGAATGCCCAGCAGGTGTGCCAGTTGAGTGGCGCTTGGCCGACTCGACTCGGGTATCGGAATGATGACGTCGATCTGGTTGGGCGGGACCGTGGAGACGACGCGCTTGGCCAGCGTTTCGCCCAGGTTCAATCGCGCCTGGTACACCGATATGCCGTCGAGCACCGAGTCGGGCCGGGCCAAATAGACGAACTCGAAAATACACGGGCTGAGCTTGGCGCCGACCGCGCACTGCTCGGCCTGCACCTTGCCGTTCATATCGACGAACACCGCCTCGCCCGGCGCGATGTCGCGGTCAAGCTGGTGGGCCGTGCCTTCCAGTGCCACGGATTCGCTGGCGACCATCACGGTGCTGCCGTTTTCGTTGCTGCCGTGACCGATGCACAGCGGACGGATGCCGAAGGGGTCCCGAAAGGCCAGCATGCCGTGCCCGGCGATCAAAGCGACCACCGCATACGAGCCCTTGACGCGCCTGTGGACACCACGCACCGCCGCAAACACATCGGCTGCAGAGAGCGCCAGGCCGCGCGTGGTTTTCTCAAGCTCATGCGCCAACACATTGAGCAGCACTTCAGAGTCGCTGTCGGTATTGATGTGCCTATGGTCGGTGTTGAACAGCTCGGCTTTCAGTTCGGCGGCGTTGGTGAGGTTGCCGTTATGCGAGAGCACCAGCCCGAACGGCGCGTTGACATAAAAAGGCTGGGCCTCGTCTTCGCTGTAGGCGTTGCCGGCAGTCGGGTAGCGCACCTGGCCCAGACCGACGTTACCCGGCAGGGCGCGCATGTTGCGCGTGCGAAAAACATCGCGCACCATGCCCTTGGCCTTGTGCATGAAGAATTTGCGCGCCTGCTGCGTCACGATGCCGGCCGCATCCTGACCCCGGTGCTGCAGCAGCAGCAAGCCGTCGTAGATCAACTGGTTGACCGGTGCTTGACTGACAACGCCGACTATTCCGCACATGGTGTTCGATTCATTGGGTTGACCTGGAAAAAATGGGCTGCGCGCTACACGAGATATTGGGCAAATCGTTCCGGAAGCGCGGGTTTCAACCCCTTCAGGAGGCTGGTCAGCGCCATCGCTCCGGCCGACTCCTGCCACCAGTCGCTGCGCTTGAATGCCGTCATGTTGATTACCACCGTGGCGGCAAGCAGCAGCACCAGGCCACGCACCAGGCCAAATGCGGCGCCCATCGTGCGGTCCACCGGCCGCATGCCGATTGAATCGACCAGCTTTTTGACCAGAAACACCAGCAGCCCCCAAACAAAAATGAAGACGACAAAAACCAGAGCAAAAGCCGCCGCATACCGCACCGACTGCGACACCGACTGCAAGGGCAGCAGCACAGAAACTTGCGGCGCCAGCCACTGCGCCGCGTAAAACGCCAGCACCCATCCAACCAGCGACAACACCTCGTAAACCAGACCGCGCCAGGCGCCGACCAGCATCGACAGGGCGAGCACGCCGAGGAGGATCCAGTCCGTGGTGAGCATTTGTTTGCGCCGGGCTGCTAGAGCGACAAAATTGCCGCCGGCAGGTCGAGCGCCTTGATCCTGACTGCGGCCTTCTCGGCCTCGGCCTTGGTCAGAAATGGGCCGACGCGCACGCGCGTACGTTTGCCGTCTTTGGTCTCGGTCACTTGGGTGTAGGTTTTGAGCCCGGCTTTCTCCAGCTTGAGACGGGCATCGCGGGCTTTTTCGGCGTCTGAAAACGCCCCGACCTGGACCACCAGCCGTGCTTCCTCCAGCGCGCCTTTGGACGCCTCGGTCGCTGCGGCGGCTGGCGCAGCCCTGGCAACCAGCCGAGCCTCCGGCAACGGCGCCTTAGCCTCTGCCTTCGGTTCAGCCTTCACTTCAGTCTTGAGCAGCGGTCTCGCTTCTGTTTTAATAGCTGCCTGCGCCCGTAAAGGCTGGCTCTCAGCCTGTTTTGGCTTAAAAATCTCTTCCTTGTCGCCCAAGCCTGCATCGATGTCGATTTTTTCGGCCTGCACGGCCTTGGCGGCAGGCGGCGATTTGGATGCAGCGTCGGTAGGCGCTACCTTCAACGGCGCAGCGGCATTGCGGGCTGGAATCTCGATCGGGATATCTACCGGGACCGGTCGCGGCTGGGTGTCGAAAAGCAGCGGAAAGCCCAGTACCCCGGCCAGAACCAAAACCGCCGAACCGATGAACCGGTGCTTCGCACGCCTGCGCACCAAGTCCGCACTCTCGGGATGCGTGGCCGAAGGCGCGTTCGGAACGGCAGGCTCGCTGCGGCGAAGGTTGAAAAATGACATGGTATGGCTGGGGGGCGCGGTAGTCAGCAGCGGTGGCTTCGTCTGCCATGCAGCGCTTGCCAGTCAGACACGACGCAAAACTAGGGACTCTGGCGTTTTCTGATCAGACGGCGCTCCAGCCGTCAAGCTTTCAGGTGGGCAGCGCCCAAACGCGGCAGGCCGGCCTGTAAAACGCCACCCACTGTATGGAATGAACCAAAGACCACGATTCTATCAGCGGGGTCGGCGGCTTTTACCGCCTGTTGCAGCGCCTGCGCAGGGCTCTCGCAAGCGAAAAACGCGGTCGCAAGGCCACCTCGACCGGCCGGTGAAGCCCTCAGTTGGGAAACCAGATCGGCCGCCTTTGCGGCCCGCGCCAGGGGCAAATCGGTGCAGTACCAGCGGTCAATCAGGGGCGCGATGCGATCCAGCATAGCTGCCAGATCCTTGTCCGCCATCACGCCAAAAATCGCGTGCGTGCAAGGGTAAAAGCCCATGGCGTCCAGGTTGGCAGCCAGCGCCGCTACCGAATGCGGGTTGTGCGCCACATCCAGCACCAGCGTCGGCTGGCCGGGAACAATCTGGAAGCGACCCGGCAGCTCGACCTGTGACAGGCCGACGCGCACCGCCTGGGCCGTCACTGGCAATCGGCCCCGAAGCGCGGCAAGCGCAGCCAGTACCCCGGCTGCGTTGACCAGTTGATTGGCCCCGCGCAACGCCGGGTAAGCCATGCCGGCATAGCGCCGCGCGCCTCTTTCGGCCGAGGTCGCAAAGCGCCACTGCTGTTTGTCGCCGGAAAAATTGAAGTCGCGGCCAAGGCGCCACAAATCCGCACCGACTGCAGCGGCGTGGTCGCTCACGCTCTGCGGCGGCACCGGATCACTGACGACAACTGGCTTGCCGGCGCGCATGATGCCGGCCTTCTCAAAGCCGATCTTTTCGCGGTCATTGCCCAGCAGCTCGGTGTGGTCGAGATCGATGCTGGTGATCACCGCGCAGTCGGTGTCTATCAGGTTGACCGCATCGAGCCGTCCGCCGAGGCCGACTTCCAGAATCACCACGTCCAGGGTTGATGCAGCCAGAAGATGCAGGATGGCCAGCGTGGTGAATTCAAAATAAGTGAGCGAAATCGGCTCGCCGCCCTGCTGGCGCGCAAGCTCGACCACGGCAAAGCTGGCGACCAGCGCATCGGCCTGAACGATGTCGCCACGCACCCGGCAGCGTTCCTCGAAATGCACCAGGTGCGGCGAGGTGTACAAGCCGGTTCGGTAACCCGCCTCAAGCAGGATCGCCTCCAGCATCGCGCAGGTCGAACCTTTGCCGTTGGTGCCAGCTACGGTAATGACCGGGCACGCAAATTCCAGCCCCATCCGCACAGCCACAGCACGCACGCGGTCCAGGCCCATATCAATGGTTTTGGGGTGAAGGCGCTCGCAATGGGCTAGCCAGTCAGACAGGGTATTCATGATTTAAACAATTATGAAGCAAGGCGGGAAACGCCTTCTCACGGGGTATTCCCCTCTGAAAATCGGTTTTTTGTATTGATTTGTTACATTATTTCGCTTTAAATGTGCGTTATGCACACTTACAGTTATTCAACCCGAAAGCGCTTGTAAAGCGTTTCCTGTCGGCCTAAAGCCAGGTTTTCTCGGGTCCCTGCAATCACTCATCAATCACCACGAAAGCGCATCATGAAGAACATAGTGCAAAACTCGACACCCACACCCATTGCTTCCCGAAAAGCTGGTGGGTCAGCGTCGGGCATCACCCGCCGAAACGGGTTAATGCTTACTGTACTGGGCGGCGCACTATTGATCGCCGGTTGCGGCGGAGGCGGCGGCGGCGGCCCGGTTTCGACCGGGGGCACCGGCGCGAGTACACCGGGGACTGCCTCCTCGGCAAATGGCGCCATCACCGGCTTCGGCTCGATCATCGTCGGTGGTGTGCGCTACGACGACTCGGCCGCCAGCATTCTGGACGACGACGGTGCCAGCTTGCGCCGCGGCGACCTGAAGCTCGGTATGGTCGTGCGAATCAAAGGCGGCAAGAAGTCAGATGACGGCGTCAGCATCCGCGCCAAAGCCGACAGCATTGAGGTACACAGCGAGCTGCAGGGTCCGATCGATTTGGTGACGGCAACCTCGATCACGGTACTCGGGCAAACCGCAACGATCTCGGCGACGACCTTCTTCGGAGACGGCCTCACCGCTGCAACGCTTGCGACCGGAACCATGGTGGAGGTTCACGGCTTCGTCAATCCGGTGACGAACTCACTTACCGCCACCCGCATTGAACGCAAGGCCGAAGCCAAAGTTTTCAAACTGCAGGGTGCGATCAGCGGGCTGAACACGGCCTCCAAAACCTTCAACATCGGCAGCTTGACGATCAGCTACCTGACCGCCGACCTGCCAACCAGCTTGATGCTGGCCAATGCGCTAGTTGTGCGCGTGCGGCTGGCGGTGACGCCACTGACCGGTACCCGGACTGCATTGAAGATCCGCAAACCCGAGTATGAACACGAAGACCACGACGAGGCCGAAGTCGAAGGTATCGTTACCAGCGTCGAGTCCAGCACCCGTTTCAGCGTCAACGGGCTGCCGGTGGATGCCAGCGTCTCCACGGTGCCAGTCGGCGTTGTGATCGGAGCACGGGTGGAAGTCGAAGGAAGATTGGTGAATGGCGTTCTGGTAGCAAGAAAAATCGAACTGGAAGACGACGAAGGCTATGAAGAAGACAACTACAAGTTCGAATTGCACGGCACCGTCAGCGCGCTGGACACCACGGTCAAAACCTTCGTGCTGCGTGGGCTAACCGTCGATTACACCAAGGCCACCTACGGCATTGGTCTGACTGTGACCGGTCTGCGCAACGGCGCGAACGTGGAAGTCAAGGGTGTGCGGTCCGAGACCAATGGCATTTTGGCCACCCGGATTTCTCTGGAGAACTGATTTGACCTGCGGGTGGCCGGCGCCGGATCTGCCGGCCACCCGCAGGCATCCGGTTCCCCCGGTCTATAGTCTCCTTTCACACCATGCAAAAGCCGCCCCCCGCTCCGCCAATTCCGCCGGTGGACGCCCACGCGGCAGAGGCCTTGAATGCCGACCAGCTCGCCGCATTGGGTGCGCTGGACGGGGTGCTTGCGCCACTGGCGCAACTGTGCCTGTCCAAAGGCATTCGAATCCAGGCCATTGAAGAGCGGCTGCGCATCGCCTTCGTAGAAGCGGCGCATGAGGCCCAGCCCGCGACCTCCTCGGCGCGGGTGACCAGCCGGATCAGCGCTGCCACCGGCTTGACGCGGCGCGAGGTGGACCGCCTGTCCCGCAACCCGACCGGCGCGGCGCAAGCGCCGCGTTCACCCATCACAGAACTGTTCACCCGGTGGCTTTCGGACCCAGCCTGGCGCAGCGCGGACGGCAAGCCGCTGCAGCTCCGGCGGCAAGGTGCGGCCCCAAGCTTCGAAGCCCTGGCCCAAAGCGTCACGCGCGATGTCCATCCCCGAACCCTTCTCGATGAGCTGTGCCGGCTTCAGCTGGCCCGGCTCGTTCCTGAAGGCGATGAGGTCGCGCTGCTGCGCGACGCATTCGTGCCGAGCGGCGACTGGTCCCGCATGCTTCACCATTTGGGGGACAACGTCGGCGATCACTTCCGCGCAGCGGTGGCCAACGTGCTGAAAGACGGCCGGCAGCATCTTGAACAAGCCCTTTTTGCAGACGAGCTGTCTGCCGAATCGTTGGTCGAAACCGCGAGCCTCGTGACTGCGCAGTGGCGCAGCCTGCTGACCGACATCGCGCCGCAGTTGGAAAAAATGATCGAGCAAGACCGCAAGCTGGGACGGCCGCAGGACCAGAGCATCCGCATTGGCCTGTACAGCTGGTCTCCGATAAAAATGGAGCCGGGCTAAAAGCCTTCGGCGGCCGTAAATATTCACGAAAGCACACCATGAAACAGCTTCCCACCACCTTTTTCCCCCAGCGCCTGAATCGGCGCAACGCACTCGTGCTGACGGTTGGGGCCACTGCGCTGTCGCTGGCCGGCTGCGGTGGCGGCGCGGATGGTGCGGGCGGCTCACTGGCCGGGGTCTCCAGTGGCGGTACCGGTTCATTCTCAACCGGGGCCATCACCGGCTTTGGATCGATCATCGTGGCTGGTGTCCGCTTTGACGATTCGAAAGCCAGCAGCATTCGGGATATCGACAGTGGAACGGACCTGCGCGGTCAGCTCAAACTCGGCATGGTCGTGCGGATCAAGGGCCAGCCGAAAAGTATGGACGGCTTCCGTGCCGACGCCGACAGCATTGAGGTGCGCAGCGAGCTGCTCGGACCAGTTGAAAGCATCAATGCCGCAGCGGCAACGCTGGTGGTCCTCGGACAGACCGTAAAAATTTCCCCGACAACCACATTAGAGGACGGCCTGGCCGGCCTGGCAGCCGTCAGCATCGGCAACATCCTTGAACTGCACGGTTTTAACGACCCGGCGAGCAACAGTCTGAGCGCCACGCGGGTCGAAAAAAAGCGCATCGCCGACGTCAAGGCGTTCAAGCTGCAGGGGGCCATCCGCAATCTCAACACGCAGGCCCGGACTTTTTCGATCGGTGCGCTGAGCATCGGCTATGCAACAGCCGATTTAACAGGGCTGGCTTTGCGCGACGCTCTGGTGGTGCGCGTTCAGCTCAGCCCGGCCGCCAGCGGCCAGTCAGGAGGCGCCCGCACCGCCACCTCGATTCGCGCGAGCGAACTCGAATCCCGCGATGTCGCGGAAGCAAAAATCGAAGGTACCGTCACGGCCATCACCTCGCTCACCCAGTTCAGCGTAGGCGGAGTACCAGTCAACGCCAGTGAAATGCAGGCGCCGGCCAACTTGGCGCTGGGCGTGCGGGTCGAAGTCGAAGGCAGGCTGGTAAATGGCGTTCTGATCGCTAGAAAAATTGAACTGGAAGACGAATTCGACCTGTACAAATTCGAACTCCGCGGCACCATCAGCGGACTGAACACGACCGCGAAAACTTTTGTGTTGCGCGGCGTGACGGTGGACTACAACCGCCCGGTGGAATTCAAGGACGGGCTCGCACTCGACCTGTCGAATCTGGCTGGCCGCGCCATCAAGGTCAAGGGGACGCTCGCGGTCGGCGGCACGCGCGTTCAAGCTACCGAAATTTCGATTGATAACTGACCTTTTGGTGCGGCGCGTGCATTGCGTTTCAGGGCCGCCACACCTCTTTTTTTAACCTTCTATAAGGGATGTCCAAATGACCACGCTCTACGGCATTCCAAACTGCGACACGGTGAAAAAGGCCTGCGCCTGGCTTGAAGCGCACGATTGCACCTTCGTATTTCATGATTTCAGAAAGCTCGGGGTGCCGCCGCAACAACTTGCGAAATGGTCTCAGGCACTGGGCTGGTGGACACTGATCAATCGCCGGGGAACCACCTGGCGCAATCTCGACTCCGATTCCCAGTTCGCGGTGTGCGACGAAGCCAGTGCCTGCGCGCTGATGCTGGCGCAGCCCAGCGTGATCCGCCGGCCGGTGATGGACTGGGATGGCGAAATTACGGTCAGCTTTGACGAAGCGGGCTGGAACGGTCGGCTCGGCGCGGCACGGGCCGCAGCGCCAGCCAGCGTGATTTTTCCCCCGCCTTTACCTTTCAGCACCGAACTTTCTCGACCCGCCTACCCTCCAACTAACTGAAATTGCGCCTGCCTGGCCGATACGCGGCGGCTGGAGCGCCGTCCAGTTCACCCTAGCGATGTATCGAGGTTTTCCGATGAGACAAGTTCACTTTCTTCATTCCCTGACGGCGGCAGCCGCAATCGCTGCAATTCCGTTTTCTGCCGCCTCGGCGGCGACCGACATCCTGGCGCGGGTGATCTCCAGCACGCCCGTCGTGCAACAGGTCGCCGTGCCGCGGCAGGTCTGCAACAACCAGCAGTACCTGACCGACGCGCCACGCTCCGGCGGCGGTGCCGTACTTGGCGCATTGGCCGGGGGCGTAGCTGGAAACGCCCTTGGCAACGGCGGCGGGCGTGCGCTGGCAACGGCAATCGGGCTGGTCGGCGGCGCCATCGTCGGCGACCAGATCGAAGGCGGCGGTCGGCAGCAGGTTCAAAACGTGCAGCAATGCAACACGCAGACCTTTTACGAGAACCGGCCCAGCCACTACAACGTGGTCTATGAATACCAGGGCACCCAGTACAACGCCCAGATGGCGACCGATCCGGGCTTGTACGTGCGGCTGCAGGTGACTCCCGTCGGCGGTATGGCCGGCGCGCCGCAGGCCGGGTTTTCCGGGCAGGCAGAGCAGGCCCAGGCGCAAAGTCTGAATCAGGCTGAACCGGTGCCCCAGCCCGGTTACGTGGTTCAGCAGCCGACCGCAGGGCAAACCGTCATCACTACCGGCACGACCTACTATGGCGCAGCCCCGGTTTACTACGGGCAGCCGTATCAACAGCCGTATCAACAGCCGCATCAACAGCCGTACTACCAGCCGTACTACCAGTCTTACCCGCGGCCTTATTTCTACGCCCCGTATGTGGCGCCTATCGGCCTTTCGCTGAATTTCGGCTTTGGGAACGGATATCGCGGCGGCTGGCGTTGAGACGCGCCTCCCGCTGAAAAAAAGAGCGCTTGGGCGCTCTTTTTTTTGGTTTGCGCGCCGGAGCGCCAGACTGGCCGAGGGCCCCGCTCTCAGACTTCTTGTCGGACTGAAACTTAAGCAAAAAACAGCTTAAAGCCCATTAATACGGGCGTAAGCAGCTATTTATTTTATAGCGACTGCAGCTGCGGCGGCAGCGCCAAGCCCGGCCGGGATGTGGCCCGACGGCCCAACCGGGCTATCGACGGCTGCACCATCGCAGCAATCAGCGTGGAGTCTCGATCACCGCCCCGCTAAACAGGACAGGCCCGGTCGGGCCGCCCCCCGCAGGCGCACCCCCCACCGGTTAGAGCGTGATCGCCATAGCCGGGGTGTCCCGCACTGCGTTGCCTGTCGAAGCCACCCGGATTACCGGTTCGCGCCCCAGCACG
>JAJAYS010000366.1 GCA_026786065.1 Polaromonas sp. | reverse complement strand
TGGCGCACGGGCTGTATGCCGAGTTGGTCTCCGGCACGGCGTTCACCGCGCCGCGCCACCAGATGCGGCGCAGCTGGCTGTACCGGCGCCAGCCTTCGGTGGTCGCCGGCCGCTATGCGCCCTACCACCAGCCGCACTGGGTCAGCGGTGGCGCGATGCCCGGCCCGGCACCGGCGCTGCCGCCCGAGCCGCTGCGCTGGCGGCCGTTTGCGCTGCCCGATGCGGCGGCGGGCGCGGTCGATTTCATTGATGGCATGCGCACGCTGGCCAGCTGCGGCGACGTCGAAATGCAGACCGGCATGGCCGCCCAGGTGTACCTGGCCAATAGCCCGATGCAGCGCCGCGCACTGGTCAACGCCGACGCCGAAATGCTGATCGTGCCGCAGCAGGGCGGCCTGGTCATCACCACCGAGATGGGGGTGCTGGAGGTCCAGCCGGGGCAAATTGCGCTGGTGCCGCGCGGCGTCGCGTTCAAGGTGGCGCTGCCGGACGGCGCAGCGCGTGGCTACGTTTGCGAAAACTACGGCGCGCAGTTCCGCCTGCCAGAGCTGGGGCCTATCGGCTCGAACGGATTAGCCAACCCGCGTGATTTCCAGGCGCCGGTGGCGGCCTTTGAAGCGCAAAACCGCCCCTATGAAATCGTCAAGAAATTCGGTGGCCAGCTGTGGCGCGGCCAACAAGCGCAGACGCCGTTTAACGTGATTGCCTGGCACGGCAACCTGGCGCCGCTGCGCTACGACACCGCGCATTTCATGGCCATCGGCTCAATCAGTTTCGACCACCCGGACCCTTCGATTTTCACCGTGCTGACTTCGCCATCGGACACCCCCGGCACCGCCAATTGCGACTTCGTGATTTTCCCGCCGCGCTGGCTGGTGGCTGAAAACACCTTTCGCCCGCCCTGGTTCCACCGCAATGCGATGAGCGAGTTCATGGGGCTGGTTTGCGGCCAGTACGACGCCAGGGCTGGCGGCTTTGAGCCCGGCGGCGCGTCGCTGCACAACGCGATGGTGCCGCACGGGCCGGATGCGCAGGCCTTCGACAAGGCGACCTCGGCCACCCTGGCGCCGCACAAACTCGACGGCACGCTGGCGCTGATGTTCGAGAGCCGCTACCGGCTGCGTCCAACCGCGTTTGCGCTGAACTGCGTTGAGTTCGATGCCAACTATGCCGATTGCTGGGCGGACTTGCAGCGGCGGCCTGCGCCCGTCTGAACTGGCGACGGCGCCCGGTGCGCCGGGGCTGGCTACTGTGAATAACTCCAGTACTCAATTACCATCGCCGCATGGCCAAAGACAAAACCATTTTCAGTTGCAACGAATGCGGCGGCAGCAGCCCGAAGTGGCTGGGCAAATGCCCGCACTGCAACGCCTGGAACACGCTGGTCGAATCGGCAGCGGAGTCCGGTGCGCCGGCGAAAAACCGCTACAGCGGCCAGCGCCAAGGGCTTGCCAAAGCGTCTGACGTAACCGCGCTGGCCGACATCGAAGCCACCGCGATGCAGTACCTGCCAACTGGCCACGAGGAGCTGGACCGGGTTCTGGGTGGCGGCATCGTTGAAGGGGGCGTGGTGTTGATCGGCGGCGACCCGGGCATCGGCAAATCGACGCTCTTGCTGCAGGCGCTCGATTCGCTGCAGCGTGCGGGGCAAAAGACGCTCTACGTCACAGGTGAAGAAAGCGGCGCCCAGATTGCGCTGCGAGCGCGCCGGCTCGGGCTTGATGGCTCGCGGGTGTCGGTGCTGGCCGAGATCCAGCTCGAAAAAATCCTCGCGACGCTTGGCGCGGTGCAGCCTGTCATTGCCGTGATCGACTCGATCCAGACCGTCTATTCGGACCAGCTCACCTCGGCACCAGGTTCGGTCGCGCAGGTGCGCGAATGTGCGGCGCACCTGACGCGGGCGGCCAAGGCCAGCGGCGTCTGCATCGTGCTGGTCGGCCATGTGACCAAGGAAGGCGCGCTGGCCGGGCCGCGGGTGCTCGAACATATGGTCGATACCGTGCTGTATTTCGAGGGCGACACGCATTCGAGTTTTCGGCTGGTGAGGGCCATCAAAAACCGCTTCGGCGCAGTCAACGAGATCGGCGTGTTCGCGATGACCGAGCGCGGACTCAAAGGCGTCAGCAACCCGAGCGCGATTTTTCTCAGCCAGCACAGCGAGCCGGTGCCCGGCAGCTGCGTAATGCTCACGCTGGAGGGCACACGCCCGATGCTGGTCGAGATTCAGGCGCTGGTGGACAGCGGCGGGCCGAGTCCGCGGCGGCTGTCGGTCGGGCTCGACAAAGACCGGCTGGCGATGCTGCTGGCGGTGCTGCACCGGCATGCCGGCGTCGCCTGCATGGACCAGGACGTGTTCGTCAACGCGGTCGGCGGCGTGCGCATCAGCGAGCCGGCGGCCGACCTGGCGGTGATGCTGGCCATCACCTCCAGCCTGCGCGGCCGGCCGCTGCCCAAGGGCTTTCTGGCTTTTGGCGAGGTCGGGCTGGCCGGCGAAGTGCGGCCGGCACCGCGCGGCCAAGCGCGCTTGAAGGAGGCTGCGAAGCTGGGTTTCAGCGTCGCCATCGTGCCCAAGGCCAACGCGCCGAAAAAGCCGATCGACGGGCTGACGATTCACGCGGTCGAGCGCATCGAGCAGGCGCTGGAGGTGGTGCGCGGTTTGAGCTGACGTGCGTCACGCCCGAGCGTCTTACAATCAATGTATCGACGACAGGAACGTAAAAAATGTCAACCGCCGTTTTGTCCAGCAAATTCCAGATCTCCATTCCCAAGGACGTGCGCGAGGCTCTGCATTTGAGAGCCGGGCAGCGGATCGCCTTCCTTCGGATCGGTTCGACGCTGAAGCTGGTGCCGGTGCCCGATATTGAAGATCTGTTCGGCATTGCCCGAGGTGCAGAAACCCAAAACTATCGGGATCGCAGCACGCGTCGGGAAGCCGGCCTTCCCGCGTTGAGCAAGGCACAGC
>JAJAYS010000365.1 GCA_026786065.1 Polaromonas sp. | reverse complement strand
GAGCAGCGGATTGCCGAGCACGACGAGGTGATGGAGTGTTACCTGATGACCGGCGACAGCGACTACCTGATCCGTGTCGCGGTGGCCGACATGGCTGCACTCGAAAAATTCATCCTTGAGCAGCTCACGCCGATTCCCGGCATCGACAAAATCCGCTCCAGTTTTGCGTTGAAACAGGTTCGGTACAAGACCGCTCTACCGCTTCCGCAGGCTGTTTAGACCGCCGTTTGACCGAAGGTGGGTGCCGAACGAAAGCAGGTGAAGGCGTAGCCGACATGCAGCGCAGCGCCCAGGTGCAAGGCATCCTCGTCAATGTTGAACTGGGGATGGTGGTGCGGAAAATTCGCGCCGCAAGCTTCATTGCGAACGCCGATAAGAGCCATGATTCCAGGGTAAACCTCGAGAAAGTCCCCAAAATTCTCTGACACCATCAGCGGCGCAAAGGCGATGAGCTGTTCGGCGCCGAACAACTCCCTGACGGTTTCTTCAGCCAGCTGGCTGCAGCCGGCATGATTGAAGAGCATCGGGCCGCCGCGCTTGATGCTGACTTCGGCTGTGGCGCGGTGCGCTTCTGCCGTGTTTTGCACGACCCGGCGCAATGCGGCCTGCAGATGAACCTGGTCTTCCCGAACGGTGGTTCTGATGGTGCCGGCCAGAACAGCCTTGTCAGGGATCACGTTGGCGGCTTCGCCGCTGTGCAGTTTCCCGAAAGTCAGCGCCGTGGCATGCGAGGGGTCGATTTCACGCGAGATGAGGTGGGACACGTTTGTCACGATGGATGCTGCCACCACGATGGGGTCCACACCCCGGTGTGGGTTTGCGCCATGACAGCCGACGCCGTGGACCACGATTTCAAAGTTGTCGCCCGCTGCCATACGGGGCCCTGCCTGTACCGAAAATTTGCCGCTGTCGATCTCCGACCACAGGTGGATGGCGAAAGCGCTCTTGACCGGATAAGGCGCAAGGATCTTGAGTATCTCCTGCGTTCCGCCGCCTTTTTCTTCGGCCTGCTGAAAGCAGAGCTTGACGGTACCGTCCATCTGGTCTCTGCATTGCAGAAAGACTTTCGCTGCACCGAGCAGCATCGCCACATGCCCGTCATGCCCGCACGCATGCATGACGCCGGGCGTGGCTGAGCGATAACTCAGGTGATCATTTTTTTCGTGAATCGGCAAGGCGTCCATGTCTGCCCGCAAGGCCACCATCTGCCGGGTGTTGTTGCCCTCAATGGTGGCGACCACGCCATAGTCACCGGCCATCTCGTACGGAATGCCCAGCTGGTTCAGCTCGGCCCTCACCCGTTCAGAGGTCGTGCGTTCATGGAATGACAACTCAGGCGAAGCGTGCAAACTGCGGCGCGTCTCGACCATGTAGCTTTGAAAGCGCTTTGCAAGTTCGGGGATGGATGGGGTCATGATGTCTTTCAAAAAGGTCAGGTCAAGGCAGACCGGGCCAGCACAATCACGGCAACTGGCGATCGCCCCGCGTTCATCAGGCGTGTGTCAGTGCGGATGTCAGATCGTCGACCAGATCGTCCCCGTTTTCAAGGCCGACCGACACCCGCAGCAGCCCCTGGGGTGTTTTGCTTTCCGGGCCTTCGATCGAGGCGCGGTGTTCGATCAGGCTCTCGACGCCGCCCAGGCTGGTGGCGCGGGTGAAGATGTCTACGTGGGCCGCGAGTGCCATGGCAGCATCCTTGCCGCCCTTGACCTCGAAGGAAAGCATGCCGCCAAAGCCGGACATCTGCTTTTTTGCCAGTGCGTGAAAGCGGTTGCCTTCAAGCCCGGGGTAGTGCACGGCGCTGACCTTGTCGTGGGCCTGGAGGAATTCCGCGACCTTTTTTGCGTTGGCGCAGTGCGCCTGCATCCGGTAAGGCAGGGTCGGCAGGCTGCGCATGACGAGCCAGCAGTCAAACGGCGACGGAACCGCCCCACCGTAAAGCTGAGCCATCCGGACCTGCGCAAAAGCTTCATCGTCCAGGCTCGACACGATGGCGCCGCCCAGCACATCGCTGCGGCCGCCGAGGTATTTGGTGGTCGCGTGCATCACCATGTCGCAGCCAAGTGCCAGCGGTTGCTGAAGTACCGGACTGGCAAAGGTGTTGTCGGCAATGGCCCGTGCGCCGTGGGCGCGGGCTATGCCGGCCAGGGCAGAGACATCCACGCATTGAAGCAGGGGATTCGACGGGGTTTCAATCCAGATAATCCTGGTGTTGGGTGTCAGTGTCTTGCGGACGACATCAAGATCAGTCATGTCAATGAATGACGCCGTAACACCCCACTTCGCGAAGAGATGCTTCAGCACATTGGCCGTGCCGTGATAGATGTCCGCCGGCGCGATCACATGGTCACCGGGCGCGAGACCCTGGAAGATGGCCGTCACTGCCGCCAGTCCGGAACTGAAGGCCGCGGCCGCCGCACCACCTTCGAGTGCCGCCAGCGCCGCCTCGAGCCCGTTGCGGTTGGGGTTGTGGTTGCGCGAATAAAGGAAACCTTTGGAGTACCCTCCGTCCGCGTCGCGCTCAAAGGTGGTCGAGAGGTGGATCGGCTCGGTGACTGCGCCCGTCGCCGGGTCCACTGCATGGCCGGCATGAACAGCCAGCGTCTCAAACTTGTAGTTTTTTCCAGATTTCATCGTTCATCCAAGGGGTAAGAATTGTTGTTTGTTGCCAGCGCTCAGAATGCAGTGACCAGAGTCGTTGGAGCATAAACTGAAACCACTGGCGCTTGCTCAATCGCATGGGCAACTCTGCGCAAAAACTCTAGCTCTCGCCAGAGCGTCTGCGGGCGGGGCGCCTCGAGTTGTCGTAAAACGCTGGCGGTTTGTTGGCAACCCAGCGCAGAAAGATCGCCATCTCCGGGTGGTTTTTCAGTGCGTCCCAGGTGCAAAAACTCTGCGCCAGTTCCCGCTCACTGAAAGTGGCGTGGATCTTCCGGTGGCATATACGGTGAATCAGGTGCTTTTGTGTGCCACCGTGGGTGCGCGGCACCAGGTGATGCTCGTCAACGCTGGCGCCGTCTTCAAGCGATCTGCCGCACAGGGGGCACAAAGAGGGCCCCGGTGGCTTGACATAACCCAGCGGCTCGCTGCCACGTAGCGCTCGTTTGGAGACCATGCCTCATGCGGACTGGAAGAAATACCTGGTCGAAATCAATTCGGCAAGCTGCATTCCATGAGGTCTTTCGTGATTGCCGTCAGTCAATGACTGCGCCAACCAGACTACATCTTGGCCTGAAATACCAGCCCTGCATGCTCTCGGAGTGAATGGAACCTGATCTTCGGCCACTGCTGCTCCACCGCGCGCAAGGTGGCGCTGTGGTCCACCAGCAAGGTGGGTGCGTCCACCGCATCAAGTGCCACCCGGTGCGCATTGGCGTCCATGAATTTCTTCAACTCGTTCGGGTCATCGCAGGTGACCCAACGTGCCAGATTGAACTGACTGCCCAGGATGCGCGCCTTGACGCCGTATTCATGCTCCAGCCGGTGCGCCACCACTTCAAACTGCAACTGGCCCACCGCGCCCAGCAGCAGCAATGAGCCGGCAATCGGGCGGAACACCTGGATCGCGCCTTCTTCGCCAAGCTGCGTCAGACCGGCGCGCAACTGCTTGCTGCGCAGCGGGTCAGCCACTTCGACCGCGCGGAACATCTCGGGCGCAAAAAAGGGCAGGCCGGTGAACTGCAGCGCTTCGCCTTCGGTCAGGGTGTCGCCCAACTGCAGCACGCCGTGATTCGGAATGCCTATGATGTCGCCGGCAAAGGCGGTGTCCAGCAGCTCGCGGCGCTGGCTCATGAAACTTACCACCGTGTTGGGTCGCAGCTCTTTGCCGCTGCGCACGACTTTCAGGCGCATGCCACGCGTGAACTCGCCGCTGGCCACGCGCAAAAACGCGATGCGGTCGCGGTGCGCCGGGTCCATGTTGGCCTGGATCTTGAAGACCACACCAGAGAATTTTTTCTCTTCGGGGTGAACAACGCGTTGTATGGCGGTGCGGTCTCCAGGCGCGGGAGCCAGGTCCACCAAGGCGTCCAGCACTTCCTGCACGCCAAAATTGTTGATGGCCGAGCCGAAGAACATCGGCGTCTGTTTGCCGGCCAGAAAGGCGGCGCGGTCAAATTCGGGCGAGGCACCGTTCAGCAGTTCCAGCTCGCCCTGCGCCTGCGTGAATTCGGCACCGAAACGCTTGCTGGCTTCGGCATTGTCCAGACCAGACAGAATTTCATCGTCGCCACCGGCCTTGTCTTCGCCGGGGCTGAAGACGCGCATGCGCTTTTCGCGCCGGTCGTACACGCCGTGAAACAGCTTGCCCATGCCGACCGGCCAGGTGAAGGGCACGACCGTCATGCCGGGCTCCTGCTCGATCTCGTCCATCACGCTCATCGGGTCCTGCACCTCGCGGTCCATCTTGTTGACGAAGGTCAGGATGGGCGTGTTGCGCGCGCGGCAGACCTGCAACAGGCGCCGCGTTTGTGGCTCGACGCCGTTGGCTGCGTCGATCACCATCAGCGCGGCATCGACGGCGGTGAGCACGCGGTAGGTGTCTTCGGAGAAGTCCTGGTGGCCGG
>JAJAYS010000364.1 GCA_026786065.1 Polaromonas sp. | reverse complement strand
TGGTGGGCGCGCCGGATCACCACTTTAGGCCAAAACCGGAGATACGGCCCGGCCTGGGGTCGGAACGCCCGCGATAGTGCCGGATCCGGCCGCGAGCTCTAAAACTTTAGCTAATAATAGGTTTTTACAAGTAAGTACGGCGTAAGCAGCTACGTATTTCATAGCGTCTTGGGCGAGTTCAGGCGGGCTCAGGCAGCCTCTGCTTTCACTTTCAGCCGTCAGGCATGCAGCAGCGGCTCTTTGTAGCCGCTCATTTCTCCATGCGCTTTTGCGCAATCCTGGCCAACGCGGTCTTCTTTTATCCTGATCGACCAGCCCTTCCAGCATGGCTTTAAAAAACGCCGGCTCAATCATGTAAAAAGCCGCTTTGTTGTGGTTGAGCACGGCAACCGGCCGACGATTGGATTGGCGCAGCACAGCACAGCAGCCGGATTCTTCTTGAACTCGGACATGCTGATTGGGTGATGCCGGCAAAAATAAACTCCATGAATAGCGCCTGATTTAGCGCCAGTTATCGCTCTTAATTGACAACTCGGGCGACTGGCGTGACGGTGTTTTATCAGGTCGTCCCAGCCTTCACTTTGAGCCGCCAGGCATGCGGCAGCCGTTCGGTGTAACCGCGCGGCTGCTTCAGGCCTTTGAGTACCAAATCCAGCGCGGTTTTCTGCTGGCCCTGGCCGAGTACGGGCAGGCTGACGTGCGGGTCTCTGGCGACCAACTCGGTGTGTCGGCACGCAAGAGCCATGTGCCATGCCGCATCGTGGCGGTGCGGCAGTTTGTGGGTGACTTGGGATTGGGGCGATGATATTGAGGCTATACCGGAGCTGGGTCACCAGACTTTCACAGCCCCTGTGGCATCAAGCAGCGGCCATACCCGGATGCGCCCAAACAGATGGCCGGCTCGAGCACCCAAAAGAAAGATAGTGAAATGACCGAACCCACCATCATCTGTCCCAACTGCAAGACCGAAATCAAACTCACCGAGTCGCTGGCCGCGCCGCTGATTGCATCGACGCGTCAGCAGTTCGAAAAGCAGCTGGCCCAAAAAGACGCCGACATCGCGCAACGTGAAAGCGCCACGCGCGAGAAGGAAAAGAACCTCGCAGAGGCCCGGCACCACCTCGACGACCAGATTGCGGAGCAAGTAGCCAGCCAACTCAAAACCGAGCGCAGCCGCGTGGTTGCTGAGGAGGCCAAAAAAGCCAGGGCGGCATCGGCCAGCGAGCTTGACGCCAAAGCCCGCGAACTGGACGAATTGCAGGACGTGCTCAAGGCGCGCGATGTCAAATTGGCAGAAGCCCAAAAAGCGCAAGCCGAGCTGGTCAAAAAGCAGCGTGAATTGGACGACGCCCGGCGCGAGCTGGAGCTGACGGTCGAAACCCGAGTGCAGAACGGTTTGAATGAAGTGCGCATTCTGGCCAAACGCGACGCCGAAGAAGGCATGAAGCTCAGGGTGGCCGAAAAAGACCACACCATCGCCTCCATGCAGCAAAAAATCGAAGAGCTCAAGCAAAAAGCCGAGCAGGGCTCACAGCAACTGCAAGGTGAAGTGCAGGAGCTGGCACTTGAAAACCTGCTCCGCACCCAGTTTCCGTTCGATGTCATCGAGCCCGTGGCCAAGGGCGAGTTTGGCGGCGACGCACTGCAGCGCGTCAATAGCCAGAATGGCACGTCGTGCGGCAGCATTTTGTGGGAAACCAAGCGGACCAAAAACTGGAGCGACGGCTGGCTCGCCAAACTGCGCGAAGACCAGCGCAGCGCGAAGGCCGAGGTCTGCGTGCTGGTCAGTCAGGTGTTGCCCAGGGGCGTGGAAACCTTTGGCCTGGTGGACGGTGTGTGGGTGACGTCCCCGCGCGCCGCCCTGCCGGTCGCCACCGTGCTGCGCCAGGGCCTGCTGCAAGTCAGCCAGACCCGCGCCCTGTCGGAAGGCCAGCACACCAAGACCGAAATGGTGTACCAGTACCTCACCGGCCCGCGCTTCAGGCAGCGCGTGGAAGCCATCGTCGAAGCCTTCTCATCCATGCAGGACGACCTGGACAAAGAGCGCAAGGTCATCACGAAGCAATGGGCCAAGCGGCAGGCGCAGATCGAGAGCGTGATGAACTCGACCGTGGGCATGTATGGCGACCTGCAGGGGATTGCAGGGAAGTCGCTGCAGGAGATTGAGGGGCTGGAAATTGCAGCGCTCGATAGCCCGTATGGAAAACAACAAGCAATTCAAGTCGGGACATGAACATGCTCAGGAAGCTCTCACGATTCGGTTTCGCTGCGGGCGCGGCAGGCGGCAGTGCAGACGGGCACGGATTTTGTTGTGATGCGCGCGGGTCAGATCGTGCAGGTTCGGCCGTAGCAGAAAACCACGTCGTGAGTCTGCGCGAACGCTATTGCAGGCCGCCTGCGCCTACGCTTACGCCTACGTGCACCACTATGAATCGTTGGCCAGCAACCCCAAACCCCAGGAATGCCTGCTGATCCCGCCTGACCTAATGACGGCGGATCAGCCGCTGGTTGGCTTTTGCCGTTTCAAGGTGGTCGCCAAATAAAAAACGGCACCCGAAGGTGCCGTTTTCAGCGAGGGTTACATGCCAAACAGGCCGCCAGCCCAGATAATCATTGCGTCAACAGCTATCAACTTGGTAGCGGAGTCAGGTTGGCCGTTGCCTTCACCTGCAGCCGCCAGGCATGCAGTAGCGGCTCGGAGTAGCCGCTCGGCTGCTCCAGGCCCTCGAGCACCAAATCCAGCGCGGCTTTGTAGGCGGCCGAGGTGTCGAAGTGGCCGGCCATGTTTTGGTACAGCGGGTCGCCGGCGTTCTGGCGATCGACAACGGCCGCCATGCGCTGAAACGTCTCAATCACCTGGTCGCGGCTGACCACGCCGTGCAGCAGCCAGTTGGTAATGTGCTGGCTGCTGATGCGCAGCGTAGCCCGGTCTTCCATCAGACCGACGTTGTGGATGTCGGGCACCTTGGAGCAGCCGACGCCCTGGTCGATCCAGCGTACGACGTAGCCGAGGATGCCCTGGGCGTTGTTGTCTAGTTCCTGCTGTTTCTCGGTCGGCGACCAATCGGTGCTGGTGGCTACCGGAATCTGCAGCAGGTCGTTCAGCAGCTTTTCGCCTTCGGCGGCGTAGTCGGTTTTTTCAAGCTGTTGCTGCACCGCTGCCACATCGACTTGCAGGTAGTGCAGCGCATGCAGCGTTGCGGCGGTGGGCGAGGGCACCCATGCGGTGTTGGCACCGGCCTTGGGGTGCACGATTTTTTGCTCCAGCATGGCGGCCATCAGGTCGGGCATGGCCCACATGCCCTTGCCGATTTGCGCCTTGCCGCGCAGGCCGCAGGCAAGGCCGGTCAGCACGTTGTTTTTCTCGTAGGCGGCAAGCCATTTGCTGGCCTTCATGTCGCTCTTGCGGATCATCGCGCCGGCTTGCATGGCGGTGTGCATCTCGTCGCCTGTGCGGTCCAGAAAGCCGGTGTTGATGAAGGCAACGCGCGCTGCGGCCTCGGCGATGCAGGCTTTGAGGTTCACGCTGGTGCGCCGCTCTTCGTCCATGATGCCGAGCTTGACGGTGTTGGCCGGCAGGCCGAGCAAGGTTTCAACGCGGGCGAAAAGCTCGGATGCAAACGCGACTTCGGCTGGGCCGTGCATCTTGGGCTTGACGATGTAGATCGAGCCGCTGCGCGAGTTGACGATGGCCTCTTTGCCGCGCCGGGCCAGGTCGTGCATCGCAATCGCCACGGTGACGACGGCATCAAGAATGCCTTCGGGAATTTCCTTGCCGCCGTCATACAGCACGGCCGGGTTGGTCATCAGGTGACCGACATTGCGCAGGAACATCAGCGAGCGGCCGTGCAGCTTGACGGGCGTTCCGTTAGCGGCCGTGTACTCGCGGTCCGGGTTCAGGCCGCGGATGAAGGTCTTGCCGCCCTTGGTGACCAGCTCGGTCAGTGTGCCCTGCAATATGCCTAGCCAGTTGGCATAGGCCAGTACCTTGTCGTCGGCATCGACGACGGCAACCGAATCCTCGAGGTCGAGAATCGTTGACAAGGCGGCTTCGACGATCAGGTCGCTGACGCCGGCAGGATCGGTTTTGCCGATGGCGGTGCTGCGGTCGATTTGAATGTCGAGGTGCAGGCCGTGGTGCTGCAGCAGCACCGACGAGGGCGCGCCGGCGTCGCCCTGATAGCCGATGAATTGCGCCGGGGTAGCGAGATGGGTGCGGCCGCTTGGGGTGGTGATGCTGAGCTGCCCGGCTTCGATGCAGTACAGCGTGGCGTCTTTGTGCGAGCCTTCGCTTAGGGGCACCGCCTGGTCCAGCACCTGGCGCGCGAACGCGACCACTCTGGCGCCGCGCACCGGGTTGTAGCTTTTGCCTTTTTCGGCACCGCCGGCCTCAGGGATCGCGTCGGTGCCGTAGAGCGCGTCGTACAGCGAGCCCCACCGGGCGTTGGCGGCGTTCAGCGCGTAGCGGGCATTGAGCACCGGCACCACCAGCTGCGGGCCGGCCTGCAGCGCGAGTTCGGCATCGACGTTTGCGGTGCTGGCGCTGACGCTGGCTGGCGCCGCAACCAGATAGCCGATCTGTTCAAGAAACCGGCGGTAGGCCGGCATGTCGGCAATGGGGCCGGGGTGCGCTTTGTGCCAGGTGTCGAGTTCGGCTTGCAGGCGGTCGCGTTCGGCCAGCAGCGTCAGGTTTTTTGGGGCCAGGTCGGCGACGATGGCATTGAAGCCTTGCCAGAATGCGGCTGGCTCGACGCCGGTGCCGGGCAGCACCCGGCTCTCAATAAAGTGATGCAGCACGGTGGCGACCTGCAACTGGTGGCAGGTGGTACGGGGGGTGTCGGCTTGAGTCGTCATCGGAATTTCCAGATAAAAAAATGAATTGAAAAAGCTCAGGCCAGCAGGTGCGCGACGTCCAGCAGGCTGGTGCCGGTGTGGGTGGGCGGCGTGTCGAGTTCTTCGAAGGGCAGTTTATGGCGATTGACCCACAGCGTGCGGTAGCCGTACCAGGTGGCGGCCAGGGCGTCCCAGCTGTTACTGCTGACGAAGCCGATCTCGCTGGCGGCGAGGCCGGTGGCCTGCTCGCCGAGCGCATAGGCCGCCGGGTGGGTCTTGTACTTGCGCACTGCGTCAACGCTTAAAACATGGTCGAGCAGATGGGTCAGGCCGGCCGATTCGAGCGCCGCCTGCAACATGGCCGGCTCGCCATTGGACAGGATGCCGGTGACGATGCCGCGCGCTTTCAGGCCCTGCAGTACCCCTTGAGTTTCGGGGAAGGCGGCGAGGTGCTGGTACTGCGCCATCAACTGCGCTTCGCTGTCAGGGGTGAGCCCCAGCCCCAGGCGCTTGCAGGCGTAGCGCAGACCGGCGCGGGTCAAGTCCCCAAATGGGCGGTAGTGGGCGCCGTGGTTGCTGGTGGTGACCAGCCGGGTGTAGTCGATCTGCTTGTCGCGCCACAAGTTGGCCAGCGCGGTGCCGTGGTCGGGGAAGAGTTTTTCGGCCAGCAGGCCAACGCTGTACACGTCAAACAGCGTGCCATAGACATCGAACAACACGGCGCGAACCGGAGCAGGGGCGGCGGCGGGGCGCGTTGGGAGGGGCATGGCTGCAACTGTAGGCGATGCACGACGGCGGATTAAGCATGCCGCCAGGCTTGCTACCGTGACTGTGCAGGTTCGAATGCGCCGCGCGGTGCGGGCCGCAGGCGGCTGCAAGACTGATTTCCGCTATGAAATTAGAAGCTGTTTGCGCCCGTATTAATTGGACATTTCAGTGTTTTATTTGCAAAGACTGCCTGATTTGGCGCAGCCGTGGGGCCGGGTCGGGCCGGGCCGGTGGGGCCGCATGGGCAGCAAAGGTCAGCGTTCAGAAGGTCGGCCGCAGCGCCTCACCGCTCAGAAAACTCCTGGATTGACTTCAGGAAGTCGTTGGACCTGGTCAGTCACCCCCAGCCTTGACAATGGCGTCGCTCATCGGGCCGCGAATGCGCGCAACTTGCTTAGAAAACCGCTTTTTCGATCCTGAGTTGAAACAAAAAGCCTCTTAGCCCAAACTCGGTTTTGGCTGCGGCCACCAGCTGCCGATACCACCGGGCGCGCTGGTGCTTGTCGTCTGCACGTGCGCCAACGCCGACGGTGGCGTTTGCAGTCGGCGCCGGGATGACGGAGTTCGGCGTTGCCGGTACGCTCCGCTCTTCGATGTGTCCGCCAACGACCAGGCTGTCCAGCCATTGCACAGTCGTGTTTTGAGGCTGCAATGCCGCCAGCAGATCTGCCCGGCTTCGTCTGCCATCAACCAGCATCAGCAGGCTGTTTGCCGAGGCGCCCAGCGCGGACTGCCGCGCAATGGGTTCGGCGCTGCCGAACGCGGTGCGCGTGCAGATCAATAGGGAGGTATTCATTTTTTCTTTGGTGGGGCGCCAGCCGGCTGAACCTTGGGGGGTCGGTTGCGACCCGGCGCTTTTGTCTTTTGCTCGTCCCTGCCAGCTTCGCGCATTAAGCAGTTAACTTTTGGTTTTACTTTGCCTGTACCGGCCGCTGCGCAGATAAACGGGCCAAGCGCGCGCTCCGGCGCGACTGCAGACGCATAGCGCACGGCCCGCTGCGCTGAATGGGGGCGGTAGCGGTCACACCACAAAACGGCAGACGCTATTAAATTAAGAGCTGCCTGCGCACGTATTTGTTGGGCTAAAGGCCATTTTTTTTTAAAAAAATGTCAATCTGCGCCGAACTTGTCGCCCATGTCGCGGGCTCGCTGGCGGGCTGCGTGGATGGCGCGCTGGAACTGCCGACCGATGTCGGCCTGCTCTATGACCTTGATGGCGGCATCGGTGGTGCCGCCCTGCGACGTAACGCGGGCGCGCAGCACCCCCGGGGCCTCCGTGGAGCTGGCGGCCAGCGCCGAGGCGCCAGTAAAGGTGCCGATGGCCAGTTGCGCCGCTGCATCGGCCGGCAGCCCCATGTCGATGCCGGCTTGGGTCATGGCTTCGAGAAAATAAAAGACATAGGCCGGACCGGAGCCGGACAGGGCCGTCACCGCGTCTAGCTGCGCTTCGTCGGGCAGCCACAAAAAATCGCCAGTCGTGGTGATCACGCGCTCGGACGCCAGCCGGTCGGCCTGGCTGACCGCGCTGCGCGCGAACAGGCCGGTGATGCCCTTACCGATCAGCGCTGGCGTGTTCGGCATGCAGCGCACGACGCGCTCGGTGCCCAGCCAGCGCGCCATGCTGTCTGAGCGAATACCGGCCGCCACGCTCAAGTGCAGTGCGCTACGGGTGTGCCGGCTGGCCGCTGCGGCAGCATCCCGAAAGGTCTGCGGCTTAACGGCCCAGACCACCAACGCCGCCGCCGTCAACTGCTCATCTGGCATGGAGGCGGTTTGCACGCCGAACTGGGTGGTCAGCGCTTCGCGCTGCGCGGCCAGCGGCTCGACCACCAGGAGCTGCGCCGCGCTCATGCCGCGCCGCAGCAGCCCGCCGATGATCGCGCTGGCCATGTTGCCGCCGCCGATGAAGGCGATGTGGTCGATTGGGGTTTCGGTGGTCGATGTCATGCGGATGGCTGCAAATTTGGGCGTAAGGGGTGGGCCGCTACGCTGGGAAAGCTTCGAGCTTCGAGCTTGCGCCGCGTGCGGCCCCGATTGTCGCCGCGCAACCGGCGCGTTACCGATTTCCCGTGACCCGTTACCCCGCCACCGCCTGGCGTACCGCATGTTCCCAGCGCTCCATCAAGCCGGCGGCCGCGCCGGCACTGCGGCCGGGCTCGAAGCGGCGCTCGGCGCGCCACAGGCTGGCGACTTCGTCCTGGCTGGCAAACACGCCCGACGACAGACCCGCCAGATAGGCAGCGCCCAGCGCGGTGGTTTCGGTGATGACCGGGCGGACCACTGCAATGCCCAGCAGGTCCGCCTGGAACTGCATCAGCGTGTCGTTAACGCAGGCCCCGCCATCGACACGCAGCTCGGACACCGGCTGTGCCCCGGCTGCCACTGCATCCCGGCTCATGGCCTGCAGCAAGGCCGCGCTTTGAAAGGCGATGGACTCCAGCGCTGCGCGGGCGATGTGCGCCAGCGTGGTACCGCGGGTCAGGCCGGTCATGGTGCCGCGGGCGTCGGGCTTCCAGTAAGGCGCGCCCAGGCCGGTGAAGGCCGGCACCAGCATCACGCCGCCCGAGTCGGGCACGCTTTGGGCCAGCGCCTCGATCTCGCCGCTGCCCTGAATGGCCTGCAGGCCGTCGCGCAGCCACTGCACCACCGCGCCGCCTACGAAGACGCTGCCTTCAATGGCAAATTCAGGCTGCGCCGTGGTCTGCGCCGCGCTGGTGGTGAGCAGGCCGTTGTGCGAGGTTTGGAACTGCGTGCCGGTGTGCATCAGCATGAAGCAGCCGGTGCCGTAGGTGTTTTTGGCCATGCCGGCCGTGAAGCAGGCCTGGCCGAACAGTGCACTTTGCTGGTCGCCGGCGACGCCGCCAATGGCGATGGGCTGGCCGAACAACTCGGGCCGCGTCTGGCCATAGTGCGCGCTCGACGGCAGCACGCTTGGCAGCAACGCTGCAGGAATGTCGAGCAGCGCCAGCAGGTCGGCGTCCCACTGGTTGGTGTGGATGTTCAGCAGCATGGTGCGTGACGCGTTGCTGACGTCGGTGGCATGCAGCGCGTCTGCGCGGGTGGCCGCGTCGCCGCCGCCGGTGAGCTGCCACATCAACCAGCTGTCGATGGTGCCGAAGGCGAGTTCGCCGCGCTCGGCCTGGGCGCGCGCGCCGGGGACGTGGTCAAGCAGCCATTTGAGTTTGGTGCCTGAAAAGTACGCGTCGATGCGCAGGCCGGTACGCGCCTGTATCAGGGGCTCGTGGCCCTGCTCGCGCAGCGCCGCGCAGGTCGGTTCGGCGCGCCGGTCTTGCCAGACGATGGCGTTGTGAATCGGCAGCCCGGTGCGTCGGTTCCAGACCACGGTGGTCTCGCGCTGGTTGGTGATGCCCAGTGCGCGAATGTCGCCCGCCTTCAGGCCGGCTTTGCTAAGGACCGCGCGGGCGGTGGCTAGCTGCGTCTGCCAGATCACCATCGGGTCGTGCTCGCCCCGGCCAGGCTGCGGATAAATCTGCGGCAATTCGCGCTGCGCGAGCGCAACAATCTGGCCCCGCGAATCGAACACGATGCTGCGTGAGCTGGAGGTGCCCTGGTCGAGGGCCAGCAGATAGCTCATGGAGTGGGGGCTTTCTCGTGTGCGGCATCGGACAGCGGCGCGGCGATCTCGCAGCGCACGCCGGCTTCGGCCAGCAGGGATGGAAACGGCTCGGGCGGCGCTGCTTCGGTGAACATCCGGTCGATTTGTGCAAGCCGGGCCAGCTCGACCATCGCCGGGCGGTTGAACTTGCTGCTGTCGGCGGCAACCCAGACCTCGCGCGCCGCCGACATGATGGTTTGCGCGACCTTCACCTCGCGGTAATCGAAGTCGCGCAGGCTGCCGTCGGCCTCGACGCCCGAGATGCCGATGATGGCCATGTCCACGCGGAACTGCCGGATGAAGTCCACCGCCGCCTCGCCGACGATGCCGCGGTCGCGCGCACGCACGACACCGCCGGCCACGATGACCTCACAGTCGGTGTTGCCGGACAAAATGGCCGCGACATTCAGGTTGTTGGTGATCACGCGCAGGCCCTTGTGGTGCAACAGCGCGCGGGCCACGGCTTCGGTGGTGGTGCCGATGTTCAGGATCAGCGAGCAGTCGTTCGGGACCTGGTCGGCCACAGCACGCGCGATGCGGGCCTTGCCCTCGGCGTTCAGGCTCTCGCGCTGGCGGTGCGCAATGTTCTCGACGGTCGAGCTGGGCACCCTGGCCCCGCCATGAAACCGCGTCAGCAGACCGGCCTCGGCCAGCCGTTGGACGTCGCGGCGCACTGTTTGCAGCGTCACGTCAAGCTCTTCGGCGAGGCGCTCAACCGAGGCCGAGCCATGCGCACGCACGACGGCCAGAAGCCGCATTTGCCTTGGGTTCGAGTTCACTGGAAAAATTATCGATGAACCACGACCCTATAACGAAAGAAAACGAACAAACCAAGGGAAAACTATTAGATTAAAAAGACCAAATGGAAGAAAAATGGAACAGATACGAACTTGCTCATATCTAGTGGAAACAGCTTTTATTTATGTTCACCCGGCGTTGTGGCGTCCCGCTGCGCGCTGCGTCGCGCCTTGCAGTCGGCGTTCAGGCGGCTACGGAGGCCTTGCCGCACGCCGCTCGCCGGGCTGGAGCCACTGATGCAGCTGACGCTCGACCGGGTCAGCAAAAAAGTCGGTGCCGAGCACTGGCTGCATGCGCTGAGTCTTGCGCCGCGCAGCGGCGAAGTCACCGTGCTTCTCGGCGCCACGCAGGCTGGCAAGACCAGTCTGATGCGCATCATGGCCGGGCTGGACGTGCCGACCGCCGGGCAGGTCAGCGTGGATGGTGTGAACGTCACCGGCATGCCGGTCAGAAAACGCGAAGTGGCGATGGTCTACCAGCAATTCATCAACTACCCGTCGCTAACCGTCGCCGACAACATCGCCTCGCCGTTGCGGCTGCGCGGCGAAAAAAACATCGGGCAAACGGTGCGCAACCTGGCCGAACGGCTGCACATCGAGATGCTGCTGGACCGCCTGCCGGCGGAACTGTCGGGTGGCCAGCAGCAGCGCGTGGCGCTGGCCCGCGCACTGGCCAAAGG
>JAJAYS010000363.1 GCA_026786065.1 Polaromonas sp. | reverse complement strand
TGGCAAAGACGCGCTGGCATTCCTGGTAACGACTGGTGTCGCACTTGAACAACTGCGCAGCAATGAGGTGCGAGGCCAGGCAAATATCGGCCAGCGTTGGCGTGTCGCCATGGCAGAACTCGCCGGTGTGCGGCGAGGCCTGCAGGTCGGCTTCGATGGCGTCGAGCGCGGTCAGCAGGGCCCTGTCCAGCCAACTTTTGAGTTCGCCGTCGTGCAGGCCGGCTTCCTGCTGCAAAAACTCGCGCACGCGCGGCACCAGCAGCGGGTGCGCGTCGGCCGCAACGATGAGCGCCAGCCCGCGCACGCGGGCGCGCCCCGGCAAGTTTTGTGGCAGCAGTGGCCGCTCGGGAAACGCTTCTTCCAGGTATTCCAGAATCGCCAGCGACTGGAACAGCACTGCGCCGTGGCCGTCGTCCAGCGCGGGCAGCACGCCTTGCGGGTTGAGCTTTCTGAAGGCTTCGCCGCGATGCTCGTTGCCCTGCATGTTGATCGAATGGACCTGATGTGGGATGTTTTTGAGCGCCAGCGCCACGCGGACGCGGTAGGTGGCTAGCGAGCGCCAATTGCTGTAAAGAATCATGAAAGCTCCTGAATGCGTGAATGGGGGTTGCCTATTGCTGACTATGGCTGAGGATGGCCGAACGTCCGGGCGGACACAGCTTTTCAGTGTCGGGGCATTCTGCAAGCCCGAGCCCCTGAAAATCGCCGCGCTATCTAACCTAAGACCAAGCCGGTGTACTGGAAGCACCATGCCTCACGCAGCCATTGAGTGATTATCAGGAACTTGCGCACCTCCCGGCCCTTTACCCGTCAGAGTACCCCCGCTCTAAAATCACCTCGAGCCGGTGGGCTGGAAATGCACCAGCCAAAATCACGCGTCATAGCGACTTCATTAAGGGACGTCGAGAACCCCCTGGCTCACCCAATCAAGCCGCCCGGCCGCAGCGCATGGAAAGCGCGCTCATCGGTCAGAAAATTGCCATGAATTCAGCCGCGGCCTAAGACTGCGGCCTCAGATTCTCTCAAGCCATTGGACTGGAAAGCGCCAGCTGATCTGCGCGGCTTCAAAACCGGGTCGGCAGTACGAAGGGGCGCGATCTTTATGGCTTACTTTTTAGCTAGCTTGTTTCCCGTTAGCGCCGTGTAGCGGCTCATCGCTCACCCACCAGTGCCAAATCTAGTGCGAAGTCCACTGGTCACCCTTGCGACGCGCCCGCCCCAGGGCTTCAAGCGTTTCCAGAATGCGGGGCAGGCCTTTTTTCCATCGGCCTTTTCCTTTGAAGCTGGCCTTCAGCGCGGCCAGTGGCAGGGCGGCGCTGGATGCCGTGAGGACTTGCGCCACCGCGCGCATCTGGTCGGGTAGTGTGTTGGGCCAGGCAGGTAGGCCGGTGGCGGTTTGGGCTGCTGGTGCAGGCAAATTCGGTGCCAAATCGGCCTTTAGCCCAGGTAATACCTGCGTAATAAGCTCCTGATTTAATAGCAATTGGCCGGCTGCCGGCTTTCCTGGATTTTGCGGGTTCTGGAATTCGGGGCGCAGCCAGCGGATGCGGCCGGCTTTTTCTTAAGCCGCGCGCTGGGTGTTCAAGGCGACCAGGCGGGTGAGCAAGTCTGCCGGTTCAGCCGGCGCCGCACCCCGCTCGTCCGTCGCCGCACCTCGTTCACTCTGCGCCGCACTCCGCTAGCTCTGAGCCTGGCTAAGGAGGTGCATCAAGTCATCCCAGCCATAAGCTGGCAGCACCGCCGCGTCGCTTTCGTCGTGCAGGTCTTTCAGCACGCTGACCAAGCCCTGCGTGTGAATGACTTTTTCCTTCAGTGTCAGCGGACGGCCGTCGCGCAGCGCTTCGAGCACGTTGTATAGGCCGGTCAGTGTCAGGCCGGTCAGCGCCAGCATGCTCAGTTCTTGCTCCCTCTAACTCTCCCGCAAGCGGGAGAGTTAGAGGGAGAGGGAGTAAACCCGCGGCTTCGGCGGCCGTGACAATGAAGCCCGCACCGTGCAGCTTGACACCGGGAGAAGAAATGCCCGCATTCGCCTGCAGCGCGAACGCCGACGCGACATGCGCCCCAACGCTCAAATCCGAATGAATGACTCCGCCCGACTCTGCCAGCTTGACAGCCACCTCGCCATGCTCGCCCGTCTTCTCGCCGATGACCGTCAGCAAGCGCCCGTCCGTCACGCCATACATCACATCGCTCAGTCCGCGGTGAAAGGGCTTGCTCTGGTCCGCGCCATAGAAGGGCGCATTCCGCCCCTGCGCGCCGACGGTCATGGCGATGCGCACTGCGGCGCCGTTGGCTCCGTCCACCCAGGGGTGGTCGGGGATGGCGAAGGTCAACGCGACGCCCTTGTCCAAGGCGGTTTGAACCAGCCGGCGGTTGAAGGTCTGCCGCAGGCTGTTGGTGTGATCAGGCCGAAGCGACGTGTATCGCCCGCCATCACAACTTGGCCGCGCGGCTCCACCAATGCATCACAAAGTCTGCACTCTCCGGCACTTCCGGCCAAGCGCCGCGCGGCGCCTGCACATAGCCGTCGCCAGTGCAGCGCGCAGGGTGCTGGCGCCAATGGACGGCGGGTTACCACAATGAAATCCGCCTGCGGCCACGCCGCCTGTCGCGGATGGCTGTATTTCCACTGCGGCACCAGCGCCGCTTCGTCGGGCACCAGCGCGCCAGTGACCGGGTGCAGCTTGAAGGTCTTGCCGTGCCAGCGGCTGAGCAAGTGGCCGTCGGCGTCGTAGGCCAGATCCATGTCGTCCCAGGCCAGCACGGCGTCGCGGCATTCGAAGTTGCCGTAGTCGTGCACCACCGGTTCGGCCACGGGCTTGTTGCCACGGGTGCGAATGTGCCACTGCAAATAGCCGATCCACGGCACCAGTTCGGCCAGCGCGGCGGCGTGCGCGTTGATCTCGATGCCCAGCAGTTGCTGCGGTGTCACGGTTTCGCCTTCGAAGCCGAGCTTGTCCTGGTTCTCGCCCAGGTCGCTCAGTTGCTTGAGCACCTCGCCTCCGAGGCGCTTCAAATGCTCCAGCGTGACATACAAAAAATTGCCGGTGCCGCAGGCCGGGTCGAGCACGCGGGTGGTGCAGAGCTGGTGGTGAAACTTTCGCACCGCGCTTCGCGCTTGCACTAGTTTGTCGTCGTGCGCCTTGCCCAGAATTTCTGGACGTTTCGTGCTATTTATTCAATAGCAAATTCCAGTTGCCGGTTGACCCTGCTGTCTTTTAAATGGGAAAGGGCGGCGGCGTCCTGCTCGTTTTGGTGCGCAAGGTAGTTATATTTATTGGTGGTGGTCGAAGCTCCATGTTTTTTTGGCCGACCACCGATGTTCAACTACGGATACGCACGATGAAAATTACGACAAATGCAGGGCTGGTTCTGGGTGGGTTGCTGTTGGCAGGGCTTGCAGCTTGCGGCGGCGGTGGGGGTTCCTCGACTTTGGCCGGCGAAAGCGGCTCCCTGCGTCTGGCTCTGACCGACGCGCCGGCCTGCGGGTACGACTCGGTGAACATCACGGTCGAAAAGGTGAGGGTCCACCAGAGCAGCAGCGCCGCCGATGCCGACGGGGGCTGGTCCGAAGTGGTACTGGTTCCGGCTCGTCGTATCGATCTGCTCAACCTGACGAATGGCGTGCTGGACGAACTGGGGCAGACGGCCCTGCCGGCGGGAAAGTACACCCAGCTGCGCATGGTGCTGGCTGCCAACACCGGAGCCAGCCCGCTGGCCAATTCGGTCAAGCCCACGGGCGGCGCCGAAGTGGCGCTGAAGACGCCGAGCGGCCAGCAGTCTGGCGTGAAAGCGAATATCGACATCGACATCGCGGCCGGCAAGCTGGCCGACTTCGTGCTCGACTTCGACGCCTGCAAGTCGGTCGTCACGGCTGGCAACTCCGGGCAGTATTTGCTCAAGCCTGTGGTGAGCGTGGTGCCGCGCTTCGTGTCGGGGGTTGCCGGTTTCGTCGATCTGGCGCTGCTCCAGCCTGGCACGAGCGTCTCCGTTCAGCAGGCCGGTGTGGTCATCAAGGCGACACCGCCGGACAGCACGGGTAAATTCATGCTGCAGCCGGTAGCCCCCGGCACCTACACGCTGGTACTCGCGGTGCCCGGACGCACCACGTCGGTCATCATCAACGTGACCGTCGCCAGCGGCACCGTGACTTCGGTGAACGCATCAGGCACGGCGCTGAACCCGCCCACGTCGGCTACCGGAACGCTGAGCGGCAAAGCGCCGGTCAACACCCTGGTGCGGTCAACGCAGATTCTGTCTGGCGGTACGGTGATCGAGGTGGCTGGCCGGTATGTGGACAGTGTCACTGGCGCTTACAGCTATGTGCTGCCGGTCGGCGCGCCCTTTGTGGCACCTTACGTCGCATTGCCTGGGGCGCTGGTTTTCGGGCCTGATTCCGCGGCCGCAGGCAAGTACACGCTGCGTGCAAGCCTGGACGGCTTCGCCGACAAGAGCGCGACGCCTTCCACGCTGACGGCCGGCCCCGCGGTCGTGACCAACTTCGCCTTTCCCTGAGCCCGGGTTGTCAGGCCTCAGCTTGCGCGGTGCCCCCCAGGGGCTTCAATGGAGGCTGGGCCTGGCCCACAGCGGCTCTTGCGGGCGCGCATATGCGGCGCCCGCACTGATCAGCCGGCGTTCCTGATCGCCTGCGCGGCTTCGTTGACCAGTTCGGGCCCTTTGTAGATCAGCCCGGTGTAAATCTGCACCACATCGGCGCCGGCTTTGATTTTGCTCACCGCGTCGTCGCCGCTCATCACGCCGCCGACGCCGACGATGGGAAATGTTTTGCCGAGTGCGGCGCGCAGCTGGCCGATAACGCGATTGCTGGCGGCCAGTACCGGTGCGCCGCTCAGGCCGCCAGCCTCGTCGGCGTGGCGCAAGCCCGCAACCGCGTCCCGGCTGAGGGTCGTGTTGGTTGCAACCACACCGTCCATTGCATGGCGCTTGAGCGTGGCCGCAATGACATCGATCTGCGCGGCGTCCAGGTCGGGCGCAATCTTGACAAAAATCGGAACCCTCCTGCCGCTGTCCCTGGCCAATTGCTCCCGGCGGTCGGCGATGCGCCCGAGCAGCGCGTCGAGCGCCGCATCGCCCTGCAAGGCGCGCAGGTTCTGCGTGTTCGGGCTCGATATGTTCACCGTCACGTAGTCGGCGTGCGGGTACACGCCAGCCAGACAGATCAGGTAGTCGTCCACCGCGTTTTCGATCGGCGTCGCCGCGTTCTTGCCGATGTTCAAACCCAGCAGCGCCCGGTCGACCCCGGTGTTTTTGCTGAAGCGGGATCGCCGCACGTTGGCCAAAAACGCGTCCAGACCGTCGTTGTTGAAGCCCAGCCGGTTGATCAGCCCAGCGGCTTCGGGCAGCCGGAACATGCGCGGCTTCGGATTGCCCGGCTGCGGCTTCGGGGTCACGGTGCCGACCTCGACAAAACCGAAACCCATTGCGGCCAGGCCATCGATGCACCGGGCGTTTTTGTCGAGCCCGGCGGCCAGGCCAACCCGGTTGGGGAACCGCATTCCGGCCAGCTCGACCGGGTCACTGACGCGGCAGGACCGATAGGCCAGCGCCAGCGGCGTGTCTTGCGTGCGCGCCAGCGAGGCCATCGTCAGCTCATGCGCGGTTTCGGCGTCGAGGCCAAATAAAAACGGCCGGGCCAAAGCGTAGGGGAGAAGAGCCATTGGATAATTTCGATTCAAAAAGCCGGGCCGCCGGTTAACCGGTGGCGATTGCCGGATTGTCGCAAATGCGGTCCATCCGACCGTCTTTTTTCAATGAAAGGCAGCTTCAACATGACCCAGGACGAACTCAAAACGCTGGTTGGCCGGGCAGCCTTGCGCTATGTCGAGCCCGGCTGCATAGTCGGCGTCGGGACCGGCTCGACGGTCAATAAATTCATCGAGGCGCTGAGCGCGATGAAAGGCCAGATTGCCGGCGCGGTGTCGAGCTCGCTGGCTTCGACCGAACGGCTGCGGGCGGCGGGCATCGAGGTGCTCGATGCGGCGGCGGTCGATGAGTTGGCGCTCTACGTGGACGGTGCCGACGAGATCGATCACGCCGGCTACATGATCAAGGGGGGCGGCGCGGCCTTGACCCGCGAGAAGATCGTCGCGGCGCAGTCGCGGCGCTTCATCTGCATCGCCGACGAGTCCAAGCTGGTCAAGGTGCTTGGGAAGTTTCCGATTCCGGTGGAAGTCATCCCGATGGCGGGCCGGCGCATCGCAAAACAGTTTGCCGCCATCGGCGGTGTGGCCGCCCTGCGCATGCAAGGCGGTGAGCCGCTGCTGACCGATAACGGCCAGCATATTCTGGACGTTACCGGGCTGAAGATCGCCGACCCGCTGGGTTTCGAGTCGGCGGTGAACCAGTGGCCTGGCGTGGTGACGGTCGGAGTTTTTGCGCACCAGAAGGCGCAGATGTGTTTACTTGGAACCGGCTCAGGGGTCAAGGTGTTGAGCTTTTAACGGTGCGCCAGAGTCGCCCAACGGATGCGCGTTGCAGCCCGGCCAGCAGGGCAAAAAAAACCCGTCAGCGTTCGCAGCAGGGGGCTGCTGCAGAGGGCTTAAAACCGGATGCCCGCTGGATTGGGCGGTGAGGCAGGGGCATTGACCGGCGGCGCTGCGGCCTTGGGCGCTGCGGGAACTGCAGCGGGTGGTGCGGCGGCGGGCGGCGCGATGGCAATTACCAGAGGCCGCGCCTCCGGTCGGCGATAAGCCGACGGCAAGGACGATTTGGGAGGGTAGCCAGCGGCATCCAGGAACTGCGTCCACTCGGCGTCGGAATAGCCTTTCAGATGCTGGCTGCCAATCGTCAGCAAAGGCAGGGACGTCGCGTTGCTCAGGCGCTTCAGCGCTTCGCTGTCGGCGTTGGTGTTGATGGTCCGTTCCGCAAACGGGATGCCGCGGCTGGTCAGCATCGAACGCCCGGCGTCGCAGGGGCCGCAGCTGTCGCTCGTGTACAGGGTCACCGGAAACTTGCTCGCAACCTGACGCAACCCGAACGGCAAGGCAGCCACGACGGGGCCGGAAGTCCCGGCTTCGGTAGCAAGGGCTTTTGCGCCGTTGGCGGCCAGTGGCGGCTGGTCGGAAAACGAAACTTTACCGTCGGCCCCGACGATGCGGTAAACCTGTGCCTGAGCTGCGCTTGCCAGCAAAGCGGCGAAGGTGACCAAGGCGGCGAACCGAACCAACATGGCGAAACCCGGCGCAACCCAGGCAGGCCGCGCCTGAGCGCGGGCGGTTTGCAGACTCTGTAGTTTCATGATGGCTCCTCCGATGCCGATTCGCGCCGCGTGATACGTTTCAACGCACCATCACGCCATGCCCTGGTGACGCAGCAAAGCGTCGATGGTTGGCTCACGACCCCTGAAGGCTTTGAACGATTCCATTGCCGGGCGGCTGCCTCCTGCCTCCAGGATGGCGTGCCGGTATTTTCTACCGGTTTCGACGTTCACCGTGCTTTTGCCGCCGTCGGCTTCGCTGGCGCCGGTGCCGCTGTTGCTAGCGCGCTGCGCGCTTTCCTCGAACGCTGAATAGGCGTCGGCGGAAAGTACTTCGGCCCACTTGTAGCTGTAGTAGCCCGCCGCGTAACCGCCGGAGAAAATATGGCTGAAGGTGTGCGCGCTCCGGCTGTAAGGTGGGGCGACCATCACGGCCACTTCACGGCGCACCGTGTTCAGCAGTTCCATGACCTCGCCAGAGGGGTCGTGCTCGGTGTGCAGCAGCATGTCGAACAGCGAAAACTCGACCTGGCGGATGGTCTGCATGCCGCTCTGAAAGTTCTTGGCGAGCAGCATCTTGTCAAACAGCGCACGCGGCAGCGGCAGGCCGGTTTCGACATGCGCCGTCATGTGTTTGAGCACATCCCATTCCCAGCAAAAATTCTCCATGAACTGGCTCGGCAGCTCCACCGCGTCCCACTCGACGCCGCTGATACCCGACACGTCGCGTTCGTTTACCTGCGTCAGCATGTGGTGCAGCCCGTGGCCGAATTCGTGGAACAGCGTGGTGACGTCGTCGTGCGTAAGCAGGGCCGGCCTCGACCCCATGCCATCCGCGAAATTGCACACCAGATGGGCCACCGGGGTTTGCAGTGTTCCCGTGTCCGGGCGCAGCCAGCGGGCGCGGACATCGTCCATCCAGGCGCCGCCCCGTTTGCCGGTGCGGGCTGGTTGATCGAGATAAAACTGGCCCACCAGTTGCCCGGCGCGCTCGATGCGGAAAAACTGTACACCCGGCTTCCAGACCGGCGCAGTATCTTCGCGGATGGCGACTTCAAACAGCGTTTCGACAATTTTGAATAGCCCGGCGAGCACTTTAGGGGCGGTGAAGTACTGCTTGACCTCCTGCTCGCTGAAGGCGTAGCGCGCTTCCTTCAGTTTTTCGCCGATGTAGCTGAAGTCCCAGGGCTGAGGGTCAGGCATGCCCAGCGTATCGGCCGCAAAAGCGCGCAGGTCGGCTACGTCGTTTAGCGCGAACGGCCGGGCCCGCCTCGCCAGATCACGCAAAAAGGCAATGACTTCTTCAGGCGAATTGGCCATTTTTGTGACGACCGAAACGTCGCCGAAATTCCGGTAGCCCAACAGCTTCGATTCCTCCAGCCGCAGCGAAAGTATTTCCTGCATGACTGCGCTGTTGTCGAAGCGGCTGAACTCGGCCGACGCCTGGTCGCTGGCGCGGGTGGTGTAGGCCCGGTACAGCGTTTCCCGCAACGCCGAACTGCTGGCGAACTGCATGACCGGCAAATAGCAGGGCATCTTCAGCGTGAGCTTGTAGCCGCTGCGGGCGTCGGCCTCAGCCTGCTCGCGGGCGGCTTGCACGACGTCATCGGGCACGCCCGCAAGCTCTTCGGCGCTGGCGTAATAGGCAAAAGCGTCGGTCGCGTCCAACGCGTTTTCGCTGAACTTCTGGCTCAGTTCGGCCTGGCGCTCCTGGATCGCGGCAAACCGTGCCTTGTCGGCCTCGCCAAGTTCCGCGCCCGACAGTACGAAATTGCGATTTGCGTTTTTATGGGCTTGCGCCTGCTCGGTGCTCAGCGACGCCACGTCCATCGCCTTGTATTTGGCATAGAGGCGTTCGTCGGCACCCAGGCGCGTCCAGAATTCGGTGACTCGGGGCAGCGCGGCGTTGTAGGCGGCGCGCATTTCAGGGGTGTCGGCCACGCTGTTAAGGTGGCTGATCGCTCCCCAAGCGCGGCCCAGCTGCTCGGTTGCGACGTCCAGCACACGAGCCAGGTCAACCCAGCGCGCCGGAAAGTCGGGCGCAGTAGCGGTTTCGAGCGCGCTCTCGGCCTTTTGAAGAAGTACATCGACCGCCGGCGCAACATGCTCCGGAGTGATGTCGGAAAAAAGTGGCAGGTCGGAAAAGTCCAGAAGTGGGTTGGTCATTTCAAGCAACTATGGCCAGTATGTAAGAAAAAAAGGGGTGCAGTGCCGTTTGACCTGGCGCCAGTAATGCTTTCGGGCGCTACTGGCACCAGCAGGCCGTTATTGCCGGTGTCAGCCCTGGGCGCGTTTTTTGACGCTGCGCTGTTTTGGTTTGGCGCGTTTGATGCTCCCGCCGGGCGTCAGACGCTGATTGCCCAGTACCCGCAAGGTCTTGATTTCGGGCCGCTGACCGGGTCGCGCACTGTTTTTCAGGATGCGGACATCGCGCGGGCCGGGCTTGCGGTCGGGGTCGGCTTTTTTCTCCTTATCCGGCATCGGTCGCCACAACACCAGCAGTTTTACGATGTGCTGAATAGGCGCTGCGCTGAGCCGGTCGGCCAGGGTTTGAAAGATGGTTTCGCGGCTGGCCCGGTCGTCCGACTGCACGCGAACCTTGATCAAACCGTGGGCGTTCAGCGCGGCATCGATTTCGGCCTGGACGGCCGGGGTGAGCCCGACCGACCCGAGCATGACCACTGGATTGAGGTGGTGCGCGTCTGCGCGGTGGTCTTTGCGTTGGGCGGGGGTCAGTTGAATATGGGGCATGGTCAATTATCGACGTAGTCGCTACGGCAACGACAATGGGCGCCATGAAAGTCAACAAGGCCGTTACCGGCAAAGTGAAAACCGGCGTAATGGCCAGGGTGCCAGCCGCCCCCCCTGCCAAAAAGGCCGACAACCCCGGCGGCAAAGGCAAAAAACTGAACAAGGCGTGGCTGCATGACCACATCAACGATCCTTATGTGAAGCTGGCGCAAAAAGAGGGCTACCGCGCCAGGGCGGCCTACAAGCTCAAGGAGATCGATGAGCTGATGGGGATGATCAAGCCCGGTGACTGCGTGGTCGATCTGGGCAGTGCGCCGGGCGCCTGGAGCCAGTACGTCCGTCGCCGCCTTTCGCCGGCTGGCGCGGCGGCGGGCACTCTCAACGGTTGCATCATCGGGCTGGATCTCCTGCCAATGGAGGCGATAGAAGGCGTGACTTTCATCCAGGGCGACTTTCGCGAGGCCGGCGTTCTGGCGCAGCTCGAACAGGCGCTTTTGACGGCAAGCGGGCCGCTGAAGGTCGATCTTGTGATTTCCGACATGGCGCCCAATCTGTCGGGCATCGAGTCGGCCGATGCCGCCCGGATTGCGCATCTGGTCGAGCTGGCGGTCGAGTTTGCGCAGGCCCGCATGAAGCCGGACGGGACGCTGGTCGTCAAACTGTTTCATGGCAGCGGCTATGACGAGCTGGTCCACTTGTTCAGGCGCAATTTCAAACTGGTCAAGCCGTTCAAGCCCAAGGCCTCGCGACCCGGTTCGTCGGAGACTTTTCTGATCGGCCGTGGCCTGAAAGCGGCACCCGCAGAGGCGTAAACAGCAGCCGTCGAAGTGGCCCCGGGCGGCTTTAATCCGCTTCGCAGCAAGGGGTTCGGCCCGAAATGACCTGATTTGCACTTGAAACGCCTAAAATAATCCACAGTTGTCATGCCACGGCCATCTAAGTAAGCGTGGCGTCCCAAAACCGGAGTAGTCCTTGAACAATCAGTGGTTTTCCAAAATCGCAATCTGGCTGGTTATTGCCATGGTTCTCTTCACCGTTTTCAAGCAGTTTGACACGCGTGGCGGAGCAGGCTCGAATTATCTGGGTTACTCCGAATTCCTCGAAGAGGTGCGCGGCAAGCGCATCCGTACCGCAACGATTGCCGAAGGGCAGGGCGGCACCGAAATCTCGGCTACGACCACCGACGACCGCAAGGTCCGCACCACCGCGACCTACCTTGACCGCGGCCTGGTCGGCGACCTGATCGCCAACGACGTAAAGTTCGACGTCAAGCCGCGCGAAGAAGGCTCGTTGCTGATGACGCTGCTGGTCAGCTGGGGCCCGATGCTGCTGCTGATTGGCGTCTGGGTGTATTTCATGCGGCAGATGCAGGGCGGCGGTAAGGGCGGAGCTTTCAGT
>JAJAYS010000362.1 GCA_026786065.1 Polaromonas sp. | reverse complement strand
GTCCATCTGGCGGCGCGTCAGCGGAATGCCTCCGCCAAGCTGGGTGCGGGCGTATTCCAGCAAGTCGTTGACCATTGCGCTCATGGTGGCGGCACTGCGGGAAATCCGCGCGCCCATCTGCTGCGTGCCGAGGCTGCCGCCGACGATGCGGGTGAAATAGCGTCCAGCCATCGAGATGGTGGAAAGCGGGCTGCGCAGGTCATGCCCCAGAATCGCCAGAAAGGTGTCGCGGGTGCGGTCAGCGCTTTCGGAAAAGGTCACCACCGATTCGGCCAGCGCCTGGTCGATCGCCTCGTTGAAACGGGTCATGTCGTTGACGACCTCTTCATCTCGAAGTTTCTGTCGTGCCAGCCACAGGCGGATCACGGTAGCCCGTAGGGCGCGATATTCCGAGGTGAGCTGGATCAGCGTGAAGCCGCTCGAGTGCCGGAGCGTGCCGTGCACCGAGGCGGCACTGCCCCGGTCAATTTCGTCGTTGGCCTGGCCCTTCGATTTTTCGATTTGCTCGCCGGCGGTCTGGTTGGTTTCGATGTCCCGCACCAGGTTCTGCAGCATCGCCTTGGCATGGTCGCGCAGGATGAGATCCGATGTGCCAGCGGAGAACAGGGTCTTGGCATAACGGTCCCACTCCAACAGGATTTCGTCCAGGTGGGCGGTGATGAATTGGGAAAGTTTCATGAGGCAAGGCCGGCGCAGGGCCGGGCCTGGGTTGGATGGCACGACGCAGCGGTGGGGCTGCGCAACTTCCCGGGGAGGGCGGGTCATTAGACCCGCATCGGACGGCCGGCGCCATAGTAACCGGGCCACAAAACAACAGCAGAGACACGGGGCACTTTTTATGCGCCAAGCAGGCCCAACGCGCAATATCAAAGGGTTTTTTAAGCTACTTATTTCATAGCGCGCGCCTTAACCCCCGCTCAGGCCGCCCGCAGCTGCGGCGTCTTACTCTGGCTGGAGTGCAGCCAGGCGCGACGCAGCACCGCCGGCGACTTGGTCTCTTCCGGAATTAGCAGGAACTGCTGCGCCCGCATCGCGGTGCCAATGCCGACCTTGCTGGTCAGCACTGTCATCGGAATCGCCAGGATCAGCGGAAGGCCCACTGGCAGCAACCAGGTCAGCGCACTGACGTCGATCCATGCAATGCCAATCGCCAGCGCCATCACCACCAAGCTCATAGGAGCCAACTGGCGCAGCGCATGGCGCCACGGCACTGCGGCGGCTTCGCGCGGCGGCGACTTCCATTCCAGCTTCAGTCCAGTCAGCGCGACCACAACGAATAATGAGTGCGCCAGCATCCGCAGCGGCGCTTGCAGCAGCGCGATCAGTGTTTCAAGCAAGGCGCTGCGCAACAAGCCCAGCGTGCCGCCGTAGGAAGCCTGCTCGCGTTTGATCAGGATTGCCGTCAGGCCCAGAATGCGCGGCAAAAACAGCATGCACAGCGTCCAGGCCCACAGCGAAATCAGCTCGCCCGGCACCAGATTCCAGTCGGACACCATCGGCGAACCCGACAGCCACAGCGCGGTGCCCAGCGTCATGAAGCACAGCCACAGCGGAGCCGACAGATACGCCATCGCGCCGGTCGCAAACATCGAGCGGTGCACCGCATGAATGCCGGGCTCGACGATCAGCCGCGAATTCTGCAGGTTGCCCTGGCACCAGCGGCGGTCGCGCTGCAACTCGGCCAGCAGGTCGGGCGGTTGCTGCTCGTAGCTGCCGACCAGATCGCCGACCAGCCACACGTGGTAACCGGCGCGGCGCATCAGTGCCGCTTCAACAAAGTCGTGCGACATGATGCTGCCGGCCATTCCGCCGCTGCCTTCGATGTGTGCCAGCGCGCAGTGCTGCATGAAAGGCTCGATCCGGATGATCGCGTTATGACCCCAGTAGTGCGACTCACCCATCTGCCAGTACTGCATGCCCAGCGTAAACAGCCGGCCGGTGACGCGCGAGGCGAACTGCTGGGCCCGTGCATGCAGCGTCACATGGCCGATCGCCTGGGTGGCGGTCTGGATGATGCCGGCCTTCGGGTTGGCTTCCATCAGCTTGGTCATCGCAATCAGGCAGTCGCCGCTCATCACGCTGTCGGCGTCCAGTACCACCATGTATTTGTAGTCCTTGCCCCAGCGCCGGCAGAAGTCAGCGACGTTGCCGGCCTTGCGGTCGGTGCGGCGCTGGCGCAGCCGGTAATAAACCTCGACCTGTGGTTGGTCGGTCTGGCTGGCCAGCTGCGCCCGCAGCGCTTCCCAAGCGGCGTGCTCGGCCTTTTGCAGGCCCGGATTGCCGGTGTCCGACAACACGAAAACGTCGAACTGGCCGGGGTGGCCGGTCAGCGCGAGCGACTCGCAGGTGGCGCGCAGGCCTGCAAAAACGGTGCGCACGTCTTCATTGCAAATCGGCATGATGATGGCCGTGCGCGTCGCCGGGTCCAGCTTGTGGTGGGCTACTTTTTTGGCCGACAGGCTGTGCGCGTCGCCGCGCAGTGTGACGTAAAAACCCATCATCGCGGTCATGAAGCCGCTGACGACCCAGGCCGACAACACGGAGAACAGCGCCGTCTGGCCGTGCTGCAGCCAGGCGTTGTCGTAGTCTGGCTGCATGTCGATGAACAGACCGGTCGCCAGCACCGTGCTGATGACGGTCAGCAAAGTGAACACTGTGCGCCGGCGCCGCGCCGCGTGCTGCCAGGGCTCCCGCGGCCCGCTGTCGGCGTCGCCGCACTGCGTTGCAGCCTGGCCTTTGACGAAAGGTAGCAACAGCCCATTGCCGACACTATTCCAGAAGCCGCGCCACGGCCGGGGCGCCATCGAACCACGGTGGACCGGCGGCGCGGTGACCGAATTCGGGTGGCGTTCCTCGCGCAGCTGGCTGCGACCCGGCAGCCCGTGCGGTGCGTCGAGCCCCGCATCGCGGCCCGCTCGGGACGAGAAGGTGCCGGAGGAGGTGCTTGGGCTCTGGGTGTTCGGAATGGTGTTCATGGTGTGACCAGGTAAGTCCAGGTTTCGCTGACGGCATTGCCGCCGTGCTGTAAAAATGCGCGCAGCTCGACCGGCTGCGTTGGCGTGGTGCGCTGCAGCCGCAGCGTCATGCGCCAGTGGCCGTTGGCCGGGTTCTTGTAGGCGAGGGCTTCGACGATCCGGCCATTGGCGTCGGCGGTCGCAATCGCCTTGACCGGTGCGTCCTCAAGCAAGGCGTCGAGCGCCGGTCCGGCGAAATCGACGGTGAATTGGGTCGGCTGGTTGGGCGGCAGCGAGCCGTCCTTGTTGGCCGGAATGAAGCCGTTGCCGCGCCGGGATTGCGTGACGTAGCCGTTGGGCGGGAGCTGCTGGTTTTTGCCTTGCCAGGACACGCGCCAGGCCAGTTCCAGCGCCTCGCCCGGCGCCGGCATTTTTTCGGGCACCCAGTAGGCGGCGACGTTGTCGTGCGTCTCGTCCGGAATCGGAAACTGGAACAGCTCGACCCTGCCCGGACCCCAATCGCCGACCGGCGTGACCCAGGCTGAAGGGCGCAGTTCGTAGCGCGCCTCGGTGTCTTCGTAGTTGCCGTAGCTGCGGTCGCGCTGCATAAGGCCGAAGCCTTTGAGGCTTTTCATGCTGAACGAGGTGGTCAGCGGGGCAGCCGGGTTTTGCAGGGGTCGCCACAGCCATTCGCCGTCGCCGGTGGCCAGCATCAGACCGTCGGAGTCATGTACCTCGGGTCTGAAGTCGCTGCGCTGCGGCTGGTTTTCACCGAACAAAAACATGCTGGTCAGAGGCGCCACGCCGAGCGTCCTGATCAGAGGTTGGCCGGCGCGCATGAAAAGCCGGGCCCGGACGTCGGTGGTGGTCTGCTGGCCCGGCGTGATGTCGAAGCGGTAGGCGCCGGTCATGCGCTGCGATTCCATCAGGGCATAGACCGTCACGCGGGTCGCGTCGGCCGCCGGGCGTTCGAGCCAGAATTCGGTGAAGGTCGGGAATTCTTCCTTTGGGCCGGTCGTGTCCACCGCCAGGCCGCGTGCCGACAGGCCGTAGCGTTGCCCGGCACCGAGTGCGCGGAAATAACTCGCGCCCTGAAACACCGCGGCCTCGTCCTTGACGTCGGGACCGTTGACGTTACTAAAAATACGCAGGCCGCCGTGGCCGAGGTCGCCCCAGTTTTGCGGGTTCAGCGTGTTCTTGCCGAAGTTGAAGTCGGCTGGGTTGTAGCGCATCCGGCGCGGCACGCCGCCGACGACTTCGTTGATGCGCACCGGCAGCACCTCGCGGCCGACGTGAAAAAAGTTGGCCTCGAAGGGCAGTTTGCCGGCGCGCCATAGCGGCGCATCGCGGTTGTAGCGGATGTCGCGGTATCCGTCGTAATCGAGGTTGGCCAGTTCGGCCGGGAGTGGTTTGGTCTGCGCCGAAAACGCCGCCTGGGCGCGCTTTTGCGCCAGCGCGGCAAGCTCCTCAAAACTCCAGGCGGGCTGCGTTTGCGACGCTGCTGCGTGGCTCAGTGCTGCAAAAGAAATAGCAAGAAAGGCGGTGAGCAGGCTTCGGGCAGGGCTTGCGGAGTAGCACTTGAAAATCGGAATTCGAAGGGACATCCCGGATGTGGGGCAAACCCTGTGCCAGAGTCAAAATCTGCTTGTAGATCAAGCGCTTGGGCACGTTTTTTGTCGGGTGTCCAGCCTTTATGGCACCGATTCTTCAAAAATCAGGGTTTTCACCCGAAATTTGTCGCCAGACAGCGACAAAATTTTGCGCAGATGAAAAATACCTTTAACAATCAAGCACTTGCCTTGTCGCTGTGCAGCGACGGCAATTCGACGTGGCCAGCGCTCCCCTTTTGCGACGGGGTGTCAGGCAGCGTGGTCTTGGGCGTCCGGGCGGCGAGGACCTGCGGGGGAAGCCGGTGACGGCGCGCCGGCCAGGGTGTCGGGCTTGAAGTGGCCCGGCGTCAGGCCGTGCTTTTGCATCAGCCGGTAAAACTCGGTGCGGTTCCGGTCCGCCAGCCGGGCTGCATCCGCAACATTGCCATCGGTCAGCTTGAGCAGGCCGACCAGGTAATCGCGCTCGAAGCGCTGGCGCGCATCGGCGAAGGTGAGCACCTGCACGCTGGGCGAGCGCAAGGCGCGCTGCACCAGCGCCAACGGCACCAGCGGCGTCGTCAGCAGCGCGCAGACCTGCTCGACGACGTTGTAGAGCTGCCTCACATTGCCGGGCCAGGCGGCGGTCGTCAGCGCCTTCAGCGCTTCGGGCGCAAAGCCGCTCAGCCGCGTGTTGTACTTGCTGGCGAGCTTGTGCAGGAAATGGTTGGCCAGCAGCGCGATGTCTTCGCGCCGCTCCGACAATGGCGGCAGCGTCAGCGTGACAACGTTTAGCCGGTAATACAGGTCGGCCCGGAACTGGCCTTCGGCCATCGCCTGGTCCAGATCGCGGTGGGTGGCCGAGATCACCCGCACATCGACCGGAATCGACTGGCTTGAACCCAGTGGCCGCACGACGCGCTCTTGCAGCACCCGCAGCAGCTTCACCTGCAGCGCGGGCGGCATGTCGCCGATCTCGTCAAGCAGCAGCGTGCCGCCGCTGGCTGCCTGAAACAGGCCTTCGTGGTTGTTCTTGGCGTCGGTGAAGGCGCCCTTGACATGGCCGAACAGCTCGGATTCGAGCAGCGCCTCGGGAATCGCGCCGCAATTGACGGCAATGAAGGGCTGCGCGGCGCGGCTTCCGGCCAAGTGAATGGCCTGCGCGAGCAACTCTTTGCCGGTGCCGCTTTCGCCGCGAATCAACACGCTGGCGTCCGACTGCGCCACCATGCGTGCTTCCGCCAGCACCTCGGCCATGCGGCTGGAACGGCTGACGATCTGGTTTTGCCAGGCTTGCGGGCTGCCGCGCACCGCCGCCGTGACGGGCGCGCTCAGCGCCAGCGCCTGGGCGATCTTGTCGAGCAGCGCCTTGCCGTCGAAGGGTTTGGTCAGGTAGGTGAAAACGCCGCGCTCGGTGGCCTGCACCGCATCGGGAATGGTGCCGTGGGCCGTCAGCAAAATCACCGGCAGCGACGGGTGGGCGGCGCGAATGTCGTCGAACAGCGCCAAGCCGTCGCGGCCGGGGAGGCGCACGTCGCTGAGCACCAGTTGCGGTCGCTCGACGTGCAACTCGGTCAGTGCGGCCTCGGCCGAGGTGACGGCCTTGACCCGGTAGCCCGCTGCGCTGAGGCGGATCGTCAGCAGCCGCAGCATGTCGGCGTCGTCGTCCACCACCAGCAGGTGCGGCGGCGCGGTCGCCGCGCTGGTGGCCGCGGTCGGGCTGGCGC
>JAJAYS010000361.1 GCA_026786065.1 Polaromonas sp. | reverse complement strand
GGCGCGGCCACCGTCGCAAACCCGTCAGGTCGCACCAGGCTGTAAAGGTCTTTGGGGTCGGCCAGTGCCGGAATCAGATCCAGGCTCGCGCCAAGGCCTTGCTGCAGCGCCAGCGCCTGCACAAAGCGCAGCGCCGAGAAATCCTCCACGGCAAAGCCGACCGAATCGAACAGCGTGATCTCTGAGGCCGAGCGGCGGCCTGGCTGGCAGCCTGCCAGCACTTGCCACAAGCTGGTGACTGCAAAGTCGGTGGGCATCTGCTGCAGCTCGCCTTCGATGCGGGTCTGCGGCTCGTACTCGACGAACACGCTGGCGGCGCGCAGCACATCGGCATGCAGTTCGGTTTTGCCGGGGCAGTCGCCGCCGACCGCATTCAGGTGCATGCCGGGCTCCAGCATGCCCGGTGTGACGACGGCCGCGTGCGCCTTGGCGGCGGTCACCGTGGTCACGATGTCGGTTCCCTGCACCGCTTCAGTGGTGCTGGCGCAGCGCACCAAACGCAGCCCGCTCGCGTCGGGGTTGGCCTGCAGGTTGCGCATCAGTTTGTCGGTGGCCAGTGGGTCGGTGTCGAACAACCGGATCTCGGTGATGCCCAGCAGGTGGTGAAACGCCAGCGCCTGGAATTCACTTTGCGCGCCATTGCCGATCAAGGCCATCACTCGGCTGCCGGGGCGGGCCAATACCCGTGCCGCAACCACCGAGGTCGCGGCGGTGCGGATCGCCGTGGTCAGCGTCAGCTCGCTGACCAGCAGCGGCATGCCGGTCTCCACATCGGCCAGCACGCCGAAAGCCATGACCGTCGGCAGGCCCAGCGCGCTGTTTTTCGGGTGGCCGTTGACGTACTTGAAGGCGTAGGTCCGATTGTCGGCCACCGGCATCAGCTCGATCACGCCGCCTGCAGAATGGCTGGCGATGCGCGCCGATTTGTCAAAGTCCGGCCAGCGCAGAAAGTCTTCTTCAATGGCCTCTGCCATGCCCTGCAGACTGGGCACGATGCCGTGGCTCTGGATCAGGCTGGCGACATCGTCGGCGCTCAGGAAGCGGGTCTGCAGCTGGCGGGTGGGGGCGGCCGGCCGGCTGGCATCGGTGGTGGTGGGGTGAGCGGGGTGGGTCGGGTAGCTGGGGTGGATGGCGGTGGTCATGGGGCGGCTCGGGAGGCGGGATGGAATTTCGTTTGTGTGGCCTTCATTGCAGTGCTTTCGAAGGTCTGATGCAGAGTTTGCGCGCCCCGCACGACAATTGAAATCGGCAAAAAGGCATTGAAAAGAGTAGTTATCTGGCATTTAGGCAACCACAAATGCCAAAATGAAAGAATGGATGAAACCGACCAGCAATTACTCGGCCTGTTGCGCCGCGACGCCCGCAGCACCGTTGCCGCGCTGGCGGCGCGGCTGAAGGTGTCGCGCGGCACCGTCACCAACCGCATCCGCCGGCTCGAAGACGACGGCGTCATCGTCGGCTACACGGTGCGGCTGCGGCCCGACGTGCAGCAAAACGTCATCCGCGCCTGGATGGGCATTGCGGTCGAAGGCAACCAGACCCGCAGCGTGATCGCCAGCCTGCTCGGCGAGCCCAACGTGGCGACGCTGCACGACACCAACGGGCGCTGGGATCTGCTGGCCGAACTGCGTGTCGGCAATCTGCAGGAGCTGGCGAAGGTGCTGGAGCGGATCCGGCTGGTCAAAGGCATCAGCAACACCGAGACCAGCATTCATCTGGAGACCTACCGGCTGAGTTGACGGCGAGTGAGCCCTTTCTGAGGCTGACCTGTGATCGTCTTGAACGGCCGTGAAGGCGAAAGCTCAATTTCCGCCCGGCACCGGTGGTTTCCGGGGGGCGAACTGATATTCACCCATGCCCGATACGCGTGGACGTGGGCTGGTTCAGTCCAGGCCAGGTCGGCGCCGAAGTCGGAGTCGGGGCCGGGGCCGGGGCCGGGGCCGGGGAAGCGGAGGTGACCGGTCAGCAGCGTCAAGCCGAAAAATTCACGCCCCCTTTTCAACCTCGAGCCACCCAACTCGTCCTGCACGGCACAAGCATTGAGCTTTCAGGAATCGCCAGGCACGGAGTCAGCACCTGGACCAGCGCCATCGACCATTCTTGGCCCTGCCGCCACACCGCACCGCATTGCGGGCATGACTCCCGAAAACACCGCCCCGAAAACCGTCAGGCTGCGCAGCCTCGGCCATGGCCCGCCTTAAAATCCGGAGTGATGCAAATCACCGCTCCCCAGCTCACCCCCCACCTTCAGCGCGGCCTCAAAAACCTGTACACGCTGCACGGCGACGAGCCCCTGCTGGTGCAGGAAGCGGCCGACCAGCTGCGGGCCACGGCACGGGCCCAGGGCTTCACCGAGCGCAGCGTTCACATAGCCCAGGGCGCGCGTTTCGACTGGAGCGCGGTGCTCGCCAGCGGCAGCGAGATGAGCCTGTTTGCCGACAAGCAGATCATCGAGATTCGTGTGCCCAGCGGCAAGCCGGGCAAGGAGGGCTCGGTGGCGCTGCAGCACCTAGCAGAGCGCGCCGGCCGCGAGGCGAGCGACGCCGCCGGGGCGTCCACGCTGACGCTGGTGTTGCTGCCCCGGCTCGATGGCGCGACCAGCAAGAGCGCCTGGTTCGAGACGCTGGAGCGTTGCGGTGTCGCCATCAAGTTCGATGCCATCGACCGGCGCAATCTGCCGCAGTGGATCGCCCAGCGTTTGCAACTTCAGGGCCAGCGGGTCGCCGCCGGTGAAGAGGGCCAGCGCACGCTGGCGTTCTTTGCCGATCGGGTCGAGGGCAACCTGCTGGCGGCGCATCAGGAAATCCAGAAGCTGGCCTTGCTGCACCCGCCTGCGGCCGCCGACGGCGGCGTGCTGGGCTTTGCGCAGGTCGAAAGCGCGGTGTTGAACGTGGCGCGCTACGACGTCTTCAAGCTCGCCGAGGCGGTGCTGGGCGGGCAGCCGCTGCGCGCTGCGCGCATGCTCGACGGGCTGCAGGCCGAAGGCGAGGCCGAGGTGCTGGTGCATTGGGCGCTGAGCGAAGACATCCGCAGCCTGAAGCGGGTCAAGGCCGCGATGGCGGCCGGCCGGCCGATGCCTATGGCGCTGCGCGAGAACCGCGTCTGGGGCGCGAAAGAAAAACTTTACGAGCGGGTGCTGCCGCAACTCAGCCAGGCGGTGCTGTCGGATCTGCTGGCGGCCGCGCACCAGGTCGATGGCATCGTCAAGGGCCTGAAGCAGCCCGACTGGCCCGCCAGCGGCTGGCAGGCGCTGCACCGGCTCGCGGCAATGGTCTGCGCGCAGTGTGCGGCGCCGCTGGCGGGCACCGGAAAAGCCCCGTTGCGCAGCCCGATTGCGGTCAAAATAGGACCATGAACGCGCCCGACTTTTTCACCGCCCCGAGCGCCCCGCCGGCCGCTGAAGTGGCCAGCCTGATGCAGGCCCTCGGTTCACAGGCAAAAGCGGCTTCAACCCATATGGCTCGGGCGCAAGCGGCTACTAAAAACAGAGCGCTTATAGCGCTGGCCAGGCTGCTGCGGAGCCAGGCCCCAGCGCTGCAATCGGCCAACCGGAGCGATCTGGACCGGGCCACGACCGCCGGCCTGGCCGGGCCGCTGCTGGACCGGCTCAAATTGGATGCCGCCGCGCTGGAAACCGTTGCCACCGGCTGCGAACAACTCGCGGCGATGCCCGACGTGATTGGCGAGATCACCGCCTTGCGCCAGCAGCCCAGCGGCATCCGCGTCGGCCAGATGCGGGTGCCGATCGGCGTGTTCGGCATGATTTACGAAAGTCGGCCCAACGTGACCATCGAGGCGGCTTCGCTGGCCATCAAAAGCGGCAATGCCTGCATCCTGCGCGGCGGCTCCGAAGCCATCGAGTCGAACAAGGCGCTGGCCGCGCTGGTGCAGCAGGCGCTGCTTGAGGCCGGCCTGCCGGTCGATGCGGTGCAACTGGTGCCGACCACCGACCGCGAGGCCGTCGGCCTGCTGATCGCGATGCCGGAGTTTGTCGATGTCATCATCCCGCGCGGCGGCAAGGGGCTGATCGAACGCGTCAGCGCCGGCGCCAAGGTGCCGGTGATCAAGCACCTGGACGGCAACTGCCATGTGTATGTCGATGACCCCTGCGACCTGGCGATGGCGGTGCGCGTGGCCGACAACGCCAAGACGCAGAAATACAGCCCCTGCAACGCGATGGAAAGCCTGCTGGTGGCACGCGGCGTGGCCGACGCCTTTCTGCAGAAGATCGGCCCGATCTTTGCCGAAAAAGGCGTGCAAATGCGCTGCGATGATGCTGCAGCCCATATTTTGCGGACGAAGGCAGCTATGAAAGTTGTAGCAATTGGCGGCTGGGACATCGTTGCCGCGACCGAGCAGGACTGGTACCAGGAGTACCTTGCACCGGTCGTCAGCATCAAGCTGGTGGACGGGCTGGACCAGGCGATTGCCCACATCAACCACTACAGCAGCCACCACACCGACGCTATCGTCACGCGCGAGCACCAGCATGCGCAGCGCTTTTTGCGCGAGGTCGATTCGGCCAGCGTGATGGTCAATGCCAGCACGCGCTTTGCCGACGGCTTCGAGTTCGGGCTCGGTGCCGAAATCGGCATTTCGACCGACAAGTTCCACGCCCGCGGGCCGGTCGGCATCGAAGGGCTGACTTCGCTGAAGTACGTGGTGCTGGGGGATGGCGAGGTGCGCGTTTAGGCGCACGGGCGCCGGCGTGCGGCTTGCCGGGCGGCTCTGTCGGTCCACCGTCCGACAGACCGCAAACGGCCACTCGGCTATAACCGGGGCGGATAAAAGTCTATTTTGATATTTCCGCAAAAAACAGAAAGTGACCAAGCATGGTCCCGCACCTGATCACCGCCCTGACCGGCCCCATCAATGAACTCGAGCAGCGCATCCTGGACTCGACGCCGGCCATCGAGCGCTGGTTCCGGCTCGAGTGGATGGAGCACACCCCGCCGTTTTACAGCTCGGTCGATGTGCGCAATGCCGGCTTCAAGCTGGCGCCGGTTGATACCAATCTGTACCCCGGCGGCTGGAACAACCTGACGCCCGAGATGCTGCCGCTGGCGGTGCAGGCGGCGATGGCGGCGATCGAGAAAATCTGCCCTGAAGCGCGCAACCTGCTGGTAGTGCCTGAAAGCCACACCCGCAATGCGTTTTACCTGGCCAACGTGCTGCAGCTCAAGCGCATCTTTCACCAGGCTGGCCTCAACGTGCGCTTCGGCTCGCTGGACCCGGACTTGAAAGAACCGACCACGCTGACTCTGCCGACTGGCGAGACCATCACGATCGAGCCGCTGATCCGCACCCGCAACCGCCTCGGGCTGAAGAATTTCGACCCCTGCACGATCTTGCTGAACAACGACCTGTCGGCCGGCATTCCAGGCATTCTCGAAGACATCAACGAGCAGTTCTTGTTGCCGCCTTTGCATGCCGGCTGGTCGGTGCGGCGCAAATCGACCCACTTCAAGGCCTACGAGGAAGTCTCCAAACGCTTCGGCAAGCTGCTGGGCATCGACCCCTGGCTGATCAACCCGATGTTCGCGCAGTGCGGCGACATCAACTTCGCCGAAGACACTGGCATGGAATGCCTGACGACCAACGTCGATGCGCTGCTGGCGAAGATCAAGCGCAAGTACAAGGAATACGGCATCAACGAAAAGCCGTTCGTCGTCGTCAAGGCCGACAACGGCACCTACGGCATGGGCATCATGACGGTGCGCGACGTCAAGGACCTGGACACCTTAAGCCGCAAGACCAAAAACAAGATGAGCGCGACCAAGGGCGGCCAGCCGCTGTCGGCGGTGATTATTCAGGAGGGTGTGCTGACCAACGAGCGCGTCAACGACGCGGTAGCCGAGCCGGTGGTGTACATGATGGACCGCTACGTGGTCGGCGGCTTCTACCGGGTGCATGCCGAGCGCGGCACCGACGAAAACCTGAACGCGCCCGGCGCCAGCTTCGTGCCGTTGGCCTTCGCCGACAGCGGCCGGCTGCCGCAGCCGGGTGAAAAGCCCGGCTCCAGCAGCCCGAACCGTTTCTACATGTACGGCGTGATCGGCCGGCTGGCGATGCTGGCCGCGAGCTACGAGTTAGAGTCGACCGACCCGGATGCCGAGATTTACGAGTAGCCGGTAGCGGGTTGCGGGTCGCCACGGGGCGGCCCGGCTGAGGATGCGAGCCGCCATTGCGACCGCGACCGCGACCGCGACCGCGAACGCGAACGCGACCGCGAACGCGACCGTCGGAGCAAACACAAATGCATCTCCACCGACAGCAGCATTTCTGCCCAATTCTGGCCAATTCTGGCCGAATTTCTTAAGCCATTTTGCGGTTTAGACCAGTATTTACTGGCGCAAAAAGCTATCGAATAAATAGCAACTGGCGGCATTTAAGCAACCCCTGGAGCGCGCCTTGCGCGGCAGGCGGCGACCCGGTTGCGGGCTCGCAACACACGGCCTGGCACCCAGCCCGCCCGGCCACCGGAGCCGAACGACGCCGCAGCGGAACGGCGCGCGACGGGCACAATAGCGGTCCCTTCGGCAACCATTCCCGCCCAGGTCGCCGCGAACGACGTAGTTCGCCGTGTCCGTCCCGCCGGGAAGCTCCTGTGTCCAGTCAAAAATCATCTCTCGCAGCCCTGACCGTTGGCGCCATTGGCGTCGTCTATGGCGACATCGGCACCAGCGTGCTGTACGCGCTCAAGGAGGTCTTTGGCTCCGGGCACGTCCCGCTCACGCCCGACAACGTTTACGGCATCCTGTCGATCTTTTTCTGGACGCTGACCGTCATCGTCTCGATCAAGTACGTGGCGTTGGTGCTGCGGGCCGACAACAACGGTGAGGGCGGGCTGATCGCGATGCTGGCGCTGGCCTCGGTGGCCGTAAAGGATAAGCCCCGACTCCGCAAGACGCTGCTGGTGACCGGGATTTTCGGCACCTCGCTGTTTTATGGCGACGGCGTCATCACGCCGGCGATCTCGGTGCTGTCGGCGGTTGAGGGGCTGGAGGTGATCTCGCCCGCCTTTACCAAGGGGGTGATTCCGATTACGCTGGCGATTTTGTTCGGCCTGTTCGCGGTGCAAAAGCACGGCACCGCCGGCATCGGCAAGTTCTTCGGGCCGATCACGCTGGTCTGGTTCACGGTGATCGGCTTGCTCGGCGTCGCGCAAATCATCGGCAACCCCAGCATTTTGAAGGCGGTCAGCCCGCATTACGCGGTGATGTTCATGTGGACCAATCCCGGCACCACGTTCATCATCCTGGGCGCGGTGGTGCTCTGCGTCACCGGGGCTGAGGCGCTGTATGCCGACCTCGGCCATTTCGGCAAGAAGCCGATCCGGCTGGCGTGGTTCTCGGTCGTCATGCCGGCGCTGGTATTGAACTACTTCGGCCAGGGCGCGCTGCTGATCAGCAACCCTGCCGCAGTCAAAAACCCGTTTTATTTGATGGCCCCGGACTGGGCGCTGATTCCGTTGGTCGGCCTGGCCACGATGGCGACGGTGATCGCCTCGCAGGCGCTGATCACCGGCGCCTTCAGCGTCACCAAGCAGGCGATCCAGATGGGCTACCTGCCGCGCCTGAACATTCAGCACACCAGCGTGCGCGACACCGGGCAGATTTACATGCCGCTGGTCAACTGGGGCCTGTTCGCGACCATCGTGCTGGCGGTGGTGCTGTTCCGCTCGTCGAGCAATCTGGCGGCGGCTTACGGCATCGCGGTCTGCACCGACATGCTGATCACCACCATCCTGACTTTCTACGTGATTCGCTACGGCTGGAACTACCCGCTGTGGCTGTGTCTGTCGGCGACCGGCGTTTTCTTTGTCGTCGATTTCGCGTTTTTTGCGTCCAACATGATGAAGCTGTTTGACGGCGGCTGGTTCCCGCTGGTCATAGGCGGCTTTGTCTTTACGTTGATGATGACCTGGAAGGAAGGCCGGCGCATGCTAAGCGACAAGTTGCAGTCGGACGCCATCGAGCTGCCCATCTTTTTGGAGTCGGTCTTTTTGCACCCGCCGGCCCGGGTCGATGGCACGGCGGTGTTTCTGACGGCGGGTACCGGCACGGTGCCCAACGCGATGCTGCACAACTTGAAGCACAACAAGGTTTTGCACTGCAACAACCTGTTCGTGACCGTCAAAAATCATGAGGTGCCGTGGATCGGCAGCGACAAGCGCATCGACATCACGCCGCTGGGCAACCAGTGCTGGCAGGTGCTGATCCATTACGGCTTCAAGAACGACCTGGACGTGCCGCGCGCGCTTAAAAGCATCCGCGAGATCGGCTGGGAATTGGAGCCGATGAATACCAGCTATTTTTTGTCGCGCGACGTGGTGATTCCCACGCTGGGCACCGGCATGGCCGGGTGGCGCGAAAAGCTGTTTGCGCAGATGCACCACAACGCCAGCGGCGCGGCCGACTTCCTGAAGCTGCCGAACAATGCGGTGGTCGAGCTGGGCAGCAAGATCGAGATTTGAGGGCCGCCGCAGCCTGCGGCATGAACGCTTGTGCAGCCTGGTCGCTAAGGCTGGTCGCTGCGCGCCTTGACCGCCGCGACGGCGCTCAGGAAGTCGTCGAGCACCGGAGCGTCGTCGATAGTGTCAGCCCCGGCCCGATGAAACTCCGGGTGCCACTGCAGCGCGGCCATATAGCTGCGGCTCGGGTCCCTGCGGCGAATCGCCTCGATGATGCCGTCGCTGACGCTGAAGGCCTCGGCCTCGAACTCTGGCGACAGGTCCTTGATCGCCTGGTGGTGAATGCTGTTGACCCGGGCGCGCTGGACGCCCGGATACAGCGACGCCAGCCGTGTGCCCTGGACCAGATCGATGCTGTGAAAGTTCAGGTCATAGACCGACGCGTCGCGGTGTACGAAGGAGTCGGGCAACTGGGTTGAAATGTCCTGGTAGAGCGTGCCGCCATAGGCCACATTGAGCAGCTGCAGCCCGCGGCAGACGCCGAAGACCGGCTTGCCCCGCGCCTCGAATGCGGCCACCAAAGCTTTGTCGTAATCGTCCCGCATCCGGTCGCCGGTCCACTGCGCCCGCAGCGGGTCTTCACCATAGCTGCCGGGCCATACGTCGTCGCCGCCGTGCAGCACCAAGCCATCCAGCCAGTCGGCATAGTGTGCGTAGGTCACGTCGCCGCGCTGCGTGCTGCCGGTCGGGCAGGGCACCATCACCACCATCGCGCCCGACGACATCAGCCAGTGGGCGATCGACTGCTCGACGTACTGCAGCGTTTTGCCGATGAACAGCGGGCGTGACGCATCGGCATGCGAGAAGCAGGCAGAAAGGCCAATTTTCAAACGGCTGGCGGCAATCATGTTGCGTCACTTGCCCGGGCCGGCGCGAGCCGGATAAACCAGTGCTCCTTGCCCGGGCTGAGGCCCTTGACGCGCATCGCGTCGGGCTCCAGTCCCATGAGCTCAAAGCCGGCCCGCGCATGGATCGCCCGGGCCGGTGCATTGCCGGCGGTCACGGTCAGCCGGACCAGCCCCAGCGAGGCCTGGCGCGCAGCCGCCAACGCCGTCTGCAGCAGCGCCTGGCCGACGCCGCGGCCGCTGCGTTCGGCGGCGACATACATGACCACCAAAGTCGCGGTGTGGCGGTTCTTGATGCGGGGTTCAAAGGTCAGCCTGACCATGCCAATCCGGCCGGCCGCCTCAAACGCGCCCCACAGCCACGTCGCCGAACCGGCCGCCAGGCGGTTTTCCGGGTGGCCCAGCGCGAGTTCGCTTTCCTCTTCGATGCTCGACGTGAGCGCCTCGGTATGTTCGTGCAGTGCGCGCTGGCGCAGGGCGCGGTAGCCCGACGCATCGGCCGGCACCAGCCGTCGCACCGTCAGGGCGGGTCGGAGTCCGTATAGCGGGGCCGGTCCGGGCCGGCTGGTTGAAATCGACAGCACACTTTGATTCTGCCCGGCGCGGCCGATGCGCGCTGGCGCGGTCCGGCTTGACTGCGGCTCCGATGCGGATAAATCGCTATCGATTAAATAGCTATCCACGCCCGAATTACATTGGCTAAAGCTCGGTTTTATTTGTCTCAATGCGGCATGCCGGCGACCCGCGCGTGGCTCAGCCGGCGTGCAGCGGCGCGCCGGAAAACCGCACCGTGACCCGCGCGCCGGCGCTTGGGTGGGCGCTGCCGGGCTCGCTAACGTTTCCAAGGGTTATCTCGGCATCGTGCTGCTTGGCGATCTCCTGCACGATGGCCAGCCCCAGGCCGGAGCCATCGACATGGGTGCCCAGCGCCCGGTAAAACGGCTGAAACACCAAATCGCGCTCGGACTCCGGGATACCCGGCCCGGTGTCTTCGACGATCAGCAGCCGCACGCCGCTGAAGCGGTCGGCCATCAGGCGCAGGGTCACCTGGCCGTGCTCGGGCGTGTAGTTGATGGCGTTGTCAATCAGATTGCGCACCAGCTCTTTGAGTAGCGTCTCGTTGCCGTCGATCTGCATCTCGTCGTCGCCGGGCTGCGGGCCGTCGTAGCCGAGGTCGATGCGCTTTTCCATCGCCCGCGGCACCGAGTCGGCCATCACTTCGGACGCCACCCGAACCAGGTCCACGCGCTGCTTGGCCAGGCTGCGGCCAGCGGTCTCGGCGCGCGCCAGCGCCAGTAGCTGGTTGACGGTGTGCGTCGCCCGCACGCTGGCCAGGCCAATGTTCTTGAGCGACTTTTTCAACTCTTCGGTGTCGGTTTCGCGCTGTGCCAGATCGGCCTGCATGCGCAAGCCGGCCAGTGGGGTTTTCAGCTGGTGCGCGGCGTTGGCCAGGAACCGCTTTTGCGTCGTCAGCGACACCGTCAAGCGGCTGAGCAGGTCGTTGATCGACAGCACCAGCGGCGCGACTTCTTCCGGCACGGCGGCGTCGTCGAGCGGGCTCATGTCGTCGCTGCGCCGGGCGCGGATGCGTTTTTCGAGCTGCGCCAGCGGCTTGATGCCGCGCACCAGCGCCAGCCACACCAGCAGCACCGCCAGCGGTAGCGTGACGAACTGCGGCACCATCGTGCCCTTGACGATTTCGGCCGCCAACGTCTTGCGTTTTTCAAGCGTCTCGGCGACCTGCACCAGTACGAACTGGTCGGCACCGGCCGCGCCAGGCTCCCGCGACCTTGCCGGTAGTGCCGCGGTGCGCAGCAGGCCGGTGGAGCTGGACGCCCTGACCGGTGGCAGGCCTGTGCCTACGGCGGCGCCTGTGTCTTTCTCTGCTTCGGCGGGTTCGTGCAAAGTGGTGGCGGAGACGCGCAGCCAGGTGTGCGCAACCCGGACATCGAGTCCGCGCATGCTGACCTCGCGCAGCCGGACCTTGCCGTCAGTGGCTTTGTCGTCGTCGAGCGGCCCGGGCAGATCCTGCTCGCCGCTCAAATGTTCGCCGCGCGTGCCGGTCACCTGGTAGTAAATCTGGTCGGCGTCGTCGGCGCGCAGGATCTCGCGCGCCGGGGCGGTCAGGTTCAGTTGCGCCTGCCCGTTCGTGATGGTCACCAGCTTGGCCAGCGCCAGCACGTTGTATTCAAGAGCCCGATCAAAAGGTTTGCCGGCAATGTCCTGCGCCACCAGCCAGGTCAGCGCCAGGCTGATCGGCCACAGCAACAGCAGCGGCGTGAGCATCCAGTCGAGGATTTCGCCGAACAGGCTGCGGCGATCGCGCTGAAAGATTCGGATGCCCATGGATTAAAAAGCGAGGAGGATTTTCGTCCGCTGCGCACCCTCATCACACCGGCGGGGGCCGCGGAACCGGCCATGGCCTGGCCTGAGCCTTGTTGAAGGGTCGAAGGGCCAGGCCGCAGGCGCAGCGGCCCTTTCGGAGGACAGGGAGCCACACGCGGTACGCAACCGTGGGTGCCAAAAACCCGTTGGGGCCCCATCAGGCTGGAATCTTTTCCAGGCAATATCCCAGACCACGCACCGTCGCAATGCGCACCGGCCCTTTTTCAATCTTTTTACGCAGCCGGTGGATATACACCTCGATGGCGTTGTTGCTGACTTCCTCGCCCCATTCGCACAGCCGCTCGACCAGCTGGTCCTTGCTGACCAACCGGCCGGCGCGCTGCAGCAGCACTTCAAGCAAACCCAGTTCGCGCGCCGATAGTTCGACCATCGCGCCGTCCAGCGTGGCGACTCTGCCGGCCTGGTCGTAGACCAGAGGGCCGTGCTTGATGGTGCTGCTCGCCCCGCCCATGCCGCGCCGCGCAAGGGCGCGCACCCGCGCTTCGAGCTCCTGCAACGAGAACGGTTTGGCCATGTAGTCGTCGGCGCCAAGGTCCAGGCCCTTGACGCGCTCTTCCACGCTGTCGGCCGCCGTCAGGATCAACACCGGCAGGCTCGAACCGCGGGAGCGCAGCCGCTTGAGCACTTCCAGCCCGTGCATGCGCGGCAGGCCGAGGTCGAGGATCAGCAGATCGAATTCGGTGTTGGTCATCAGGGCCGCGTCGGCCTCGGCGCCGCTGGCCACATGGTCGGCTGCGGCGCCCGAGGCGCGCAGCGTGCGCAGCAGGCCATCGGCCAGTACCTGGTCGTCTTCGGCAATCAAAATTCGCATGGTTGTCTCCGTAGGTCAGCGCGGGGGTGGCGCAGGCGCTTTGGCGAGCACGGTGTGAAGACACCCGTCGGCCGGAATTTTAGGCTTCATTGCCTCAATCGCGGGCTTCAGCATAGGCCTCCAGCCCCAGCGCGACTACCGTGGCCACGTCAGGCCCGATGGCGTCGCGAAACTCGCTTTCGGCCTGCGCGACGGCGCGCCGGAAAGCGTCCAGCCACAAAAGCCCCGAAGCCGTGAACACCAGCCGCCGGGCACGCCGGTCATGGGCGTCTGCTTCCCGTGTCAACAGGCCCCAGGCTTCGCACTGATCGACCAGGTCGGCCATCGCCTGCTTGCTCATGCCGGCCTGTGCGGCGTGTTCGGTCAGCCGCGAGCCGCCGACCGCCAGGTGCCGCGTAATGTGGATGTGGGCTGCGCCGATCTGGTCGCGTGCGGCCAGATTCGACAAAGCCAGCGGAACCTGCACATCGGCGGCCATCAACTGCAGCACGCGGGCGTCAAAGCGGCGCAGGGCGTGGCCGAGTTGGCGGCCGAGGTGCGTCAGGCGCCAGGCCGGGTCGGCGGGGCTGGCCGCGTCGCTTGGCCGGGTGTCGAAGTCGCCGCTCATGGCGTGCTGCTCAGGCGGAGTACACAGGCCTCTTGTTGCATGCCTTCACTGTAGCGTAGATAGTCAGTAAAACTGACTAAAAATACGGTTTACTTGTTTTAACAGTGCCCATACAGTACTGGTCATGCATCCAGACAACGTGTTCCACCGGCACGCTGACTGACCCCAGTTCATCAGCAAGTAATTGATTTTCAAGGAGATTTTTCATGGACCTGCCAAACAAACCCGTTCAAGCCCCGAGCGCCGCACTGAACAGCGAAAAGGCCAAAGCCCTGGCTGCGGCGCTGGCCCAGATCGAAAAACAGTTCGGCAAAGGCACCATCATGAAGCTCGGCGACGGCGAGGTGATTGAGAACATCCAGGTCGTCTCGACCGGCTCGCTCGGACTCGACATCGCGCTAGGCGTTGGCGGCCTGCCGCGCGGCCGGGTGGTCGAAATTTACGGCCCGGAGTCGTCGGGCAAGACCACGCTGACGCTGCAGGTGATTGCCGAAATGCAAAAACTGGGCGGCACCTGCGCTTTCGTCGATGCCGAACATGCGCTGGACATTCAGTACGCGCAAAAGCTCGGCGTCAACCTGCAGGAATTGCTGATTTCGCAGCCCGACACCGGCGAGCAGGCGCTGGAAATCGTCGATTCACTGACCCGCTCCGGCGCGGTCGATCTGATCGTCATCGACTCGGTCGCGGCGCTGACGCCCAAGGCCGAACTCGAAGGCGAAATGGGCGATTCGCGGCCCGGCCTGCAGGCGCGGCTGATGAGCCAGGCGCTGCGCAAGCTGACCGCCACCATCAAGAAAGCCAACTGCATGGTGATCTTCATCAACCAGATCCGCATGAAGATCGGCGTGATGTTCGGCTCGCCCGAAACCACGACCGGCGGCAATGCGCTGAAGTTCTACGCCTCGGTGCGGCTGGACATTCGCCGCATCGGCTCGATCAAGAAGGGTGAGGAGATCATTGGTAACGAAACCCGCGTCAAGGTGGTCAAAAACAAGGTGGCCTCACCGTTCAAGACCGCCGAGTTCGACATCCTGTATGGCGAAGGTATCAGCCGGCTTGGCGAGGTGCTTGATCTTGGCGTGGCCGGCCACATCGTCGAAAAAGCCGGTGCCTGGTACGCCTTCAACGGCGAGAAAATCGGCCAGGGCCGGGACAACTCGCGCGAGTTCTTGAAAGAAAACCCCGAACTCGCCATCGAAATCGAGAACAAGGTGCGCGAGTCACTGGGCATTCCTCTGGTGCAGGCAGAAGCCGGCGGCGCAGCCAGCTCAAAGGCCGAAAAGCCGCCCAAGGCTGAAAAGGCCGACAAACCGGTCAAACTCGCAGTCTGAGCAGTTGCTTGAGTAAAAATGGCTTTTAAGCCAATGTTTCCGAGCGTTAAAAGCTACCACAATGATAGCGACTACGGCGTGCCTGCCACGCCCGGTGCGGCGACATCCGGCGCGCAGCGCCCGCGTCGCGGGCCTTCGCTCAAAGGCCGGGCGCTGCGCCTGCTGGCAGCACGCGAGCATTCGCGCGCCGAACTCGAAAGCAAACTGCTCAGGCACGAAGAGACGCCCGGCCAGCTGGCGCAGGTGCTTGACGACCTGCAGGCCAAGGACTTCATCAGCGAAGCCCGGGTCGTCGAGTCCGTCGTCAACCGGCGGGCCAGCCGCTTCGGCGCGGCGCGCATTCGCCACGAGCTGATCGGCAAGGGCCTGGATGCCCAGTGCATCGGCGACGCGCTGCAACGCCTGAAGGCCAACGAGTACGAGCGTGCCCGTGAGGTGTGGCGAAAAAAGTTCGACGCCCGCGGCGAAGGCGCTGCCGCCGACTCGGCATCGCAGGCCAGGCAAATGCGTTTCCTGGCCGCGCGCGGGTTTTCAGGGGATGTGGTGGGCCGGGTGGTGCGGCGCCCGGTTGACGAATGAATTCAGTCCAGGCCGAGCATCAACTGCAGGTTTTGCACCGCAGCGCCTGACGCGCCTTTGCCCAGGTTGTCCAGTCGGGCCACCACCACCGCGTGGTGGTAGGCGTCGTTGCCAAAAACCCGGATTTCCAGCCGGTTGCTGTGGTTCGCACCCAGCGGGTCGATCTTGCCGTCGCTGAAGGCCGGCTCGACGCGCACCCATTGCGCATCGGCATAGTGTTTTGCGTACACCACCTGCAGATCGGCCAGGCTGGGCTGGCCGGGCAGCAAGTCCAGGTGCAGCGGCAGTTCGACCAGCATGCCTTCACGGAAATTGCCGACGGCCGGCATGAAGATCGGCCGGCGTGTCAGCCCGGTGTGCTGCATGATTTCGGGCAGGTGCTTGTGTGCCAGGCCGAGTGCGTACCGCTGGTAAGCCGGCGCTGTGCTGCCAGAGTCGCTCGCCTCATACGACTCGATCATGCTGCGCCCCCCCCCTGAATAGCCACTGACTGCGGGCAGCGCGAGCGGGTCGCCTGGCGGCAGCACACCAGCATCGATCAGCGGCCGTATCAGCGCTATGGCCCCGGTGGCGTAACAGCCGGGGTTGCTAACCCGCTCGGCCCGCTGCACCGCCTCGGCCTGTGCGGCGCTCAATTCGGGAAAGCCAAAGACCCAGCCAGCGGCGGTGCGGTGGGCGGTCGAGGCATCGATGATTCTTGGCCGCTTGCCGGGCAGCGTGTCGATCATCGCCACCGACTCGCGCGCCGCATCGTCGTGCAGGCACAGGATCACCAACTCCGCTTGCTGCATCAGCGCCAGTTTGGCTGCGGCGTCTTTGCGCTGTTCCGGCGCGATGCTGAGCAGCTCGATCTGCGGCATGGCCTGCAGTCGCTGGCGTATTTGCAGGCCGGTAGTTCCGGCTTCGCCGTCAATGAATATTTTGGGCATGGGCGTGGCAGGCGATCAAAAGTGAAACGATGAAATCAGCCGGTCGCTGGCCG
>JAJAYS010000360.1 GCA_026786065.1 Polaromonas sp. | reverse complement strand
GCAAAAAGACGCCTTACAGCCCGTCCCGACCAAACCGCTACAGTTCTTCCAGAGTTATGCAGAAGGTCCCTTGGAGGTGAGGTCGAATCCGCCTCCCTGTAACAAAGCTAGGCGTTTGTTGTTTCTGTCAGGAATCTGCCAACGACAGTCCGTTACGTCCTACAGCCTGAAGTGCCCTCTCTTGCGACACTGTCTTTCGGGGGGCAGAAGTTTCTTTTTGACCCATTTTTTGCTGGCATTTCAGAGGGGAAAAGTCTGACTTCCCGGTACGCGCAAAGCCTACAAATGTTGCCTGTTTGTTACATAACAATTTATTGCACGAATGTCTTCAAAAGCGCATCTGGCCAAGGGACGTGCGGCGGTAGTTGGGTCTCAAAGAAAGGTCGGTGACTGATGTACACACCCGCTGTTCAGCTCTGGATCGCCAGCCCGAAAGATTTCTCCGACGCCGACTGGCAGGACTTCGGCGAACTGCTCGATCCGCAGGAGCAGGCGCGAGCGGACGGCTTGCGGCGGGCGGCAGACAGGCAGGCCTACATCCTGGCGCATGCGCTCAGGCGCATTGCGCTGGCGGAAGAGCTCAATGTCCGCCCTTCGTCGCTGGTTTTTGCGAGTGAGCCCGGTGGCAGGCCGCTGCTGCTTTCGCCGTTTTGCCGGCGTCTCGGCTTTAGCCATGCGCACACCCAGGACGCGGTGGTGTTTGCGCTGTCGCGCGACGGGCAGATCGGCGTGGACATCGAAGCGCATCTGGCGGCCCGTGCTGATTTCGGCTTGCTGGAGTCGCTGATGCTGCTACCCGAGCGCAGCGAAGCAGCATCCGGGCCGACTGGCCACGCGGCGTCTGCGCAATCCGATTCCGAGTTCTTTTTATACTGGACTGCGCTCGAGGCCTTCTGGAAGGCTGCCGGTACCGGCCTTTCGTCTGCCAATCCGGTCGTGCGCGTCGATCAGACCAAGGCAGGCCTGCTTCACATGCGCTTGCCAGACAGTGCCGGCGAACCTGTTGCGCCGTGGGTTATCCCGGTCGCCGCGCCGGCAGGCTTCTCAATTTCGCTGGCGGTTCAGGACCCGGACGCCCAGGTCTTCGCGCGGCGTATCACCGGGGCCGCGCTGAAGGGGCAGGGCATGTCCTCCCGAACCCGATTTTTATCGCGCGCCGGCACCGTGGCCCGAGCGGCGTCCGTTTAATTTGCTGGAGACGATGTAGATGGCTCAAACCTGTGCAGTTTTTGTGGGTAACGGCAGCTTGCTGATGCCCTGCGCCGACGCCTACCTTCAGGCAGGGCAGGTGATCAAGGCAGTCGCCACGGTCAACCCGGATATCGTCGCCTGGGCCGACGCAAAAGGCATTAAGACCGTTTCCATGAAAGAGCCGGCGAGGCTTGCGCTGCCGGGGGTCGATTTTGATTACCTGTTTAGTGTGGCCAACCTCGACATGCTGCCAGCGTCGCTGATAGCGCGTGCCGGAAAACTCGCCATCAACTTCCACGATTCATTGCTGCCGCAGTATGCAGGGCTGAATGCCACCTCTTGGGCCTTGATGGCCGGAGAAAAAACCCACGGCATCACCTGGCACGAGATGACACCTCTCGTCGATGCGGGGCGCATCGTCCGCCAGGCTTCCTTTGCGGTGTCACCGGACGAAACCGCCTGGAGTCTGAACACGCAGTGCTACGAGGCGGCCCTTTCCAGCTTTGGCGCCATTGTCGAAGACATCTGTCGCGGTGAGGTCACGCTCAGTCCGCAGGTCGGTGTGCGCAGCTATTTTTCACGCTATGACCGCCCGGCCTGCCTCGCGACGCTCGATTTCAGCCGACCCGCGCAAGAGCTGGCCAACCTGGTTTGCGCACTGGATTTCGGTAACTACGCCAATCCGCTCGGCCGGCCGAAGGTCCTGGTCGGCAATGCGCTGCTGACGGTGGGCACCGCACTTGTCGAACGCAAGTCGTCGAACCAGCCGCCTGGAACGGTGCTGGCCGCCGACGGCAATGGCCTGCGGGTCGCCACCTCCACCGACGACCTGCTGATAGGCGACCTCACCGACTGGAGCGGGCTTTCGGCCCGGCCCGCGCTGGCGGTCGGCCAGGTGCTGCCCCAAGTCCCCCCACAGCTTCGGGCAAGCCTCGATGCCCGCACCCAGTCGGTTGCCAAAGGCGAGTCGTTCTGGACTCGTCAATTGGCCTCTTTGGCGCCGGTCGAGATTGGTTACCCAAAGAAAATCGCCGCTGCGGGCTATGGTTCCAGCCGCGTCCTGCGCGCCGGGCTGAACCGCCGCAGTGAAGGGTCCAAAACCGTGGCGGGATTTTTGGCCTGGCTGTCGGCCTTGAGCGGGCGGGAGCAGGTGTCGGTGCAGTATTGCGACGACAAGCTGCGCGAACAGGCCGATGGGCTCGAAGCCTGGCTCTCGCCCTGGGCGACGCTAACGCTGGCTGCCGCACCGCGAACCACGGTAGTCGAGGCGGTGGCTTGCGTCGAGCTGCAGATCGCAAAAGTCGGATCGGCCGGCCCTTTCGCGCGCGATCTGCCGTCGCGGTTGGGCGACAAGGCCGCTGCGGCTCAGCGTCTCGGGCGGATAGGCGTCTGCCTCGACCCGTCTGCACCCGCCCAGCCTCTGGACCTGATGCTGGCCGTCGATCAATCCGGCGAGCAACTTGAACTGCTTGCCGACGAGTCGGTTTATGCCCGCGAGACGGTCGAGCTGATGGCGAGCCACCTTGCCGCGTTTTTGGCAGGGTTCGACTCAGCGAGCAGGCTGTCAGTGGTGGCGCTGCTGCCGAATCCGGAGGCCGAATTGATCGCCGCGCTCAATGCGACCGCTTTGCCATTTGAGTCTGATTCCACGCTGCATCAGGCGATTGCGGCTCAGGCGGAGCGCACTCCCGATCAAACGGCGGTCTGCTTTGACGGGCGGGAACTGTCCTTCCGCATGCTTGATCAGGCCGCGACGGACGTGGCCCGCCAGCTGGTGGTACGCGGCGTCAAGCCGGGCGACATCGTGGGCTTGTTCATGGAGCGCACGCCCGACCTGATCGTTGGCCTGCTGGCCATCCTGAAGGCAGGCGGCGCTTACCTGCCGCTGGACCCGGACTACCCGGCCGAGCGTATCGCCTTCATGATCGAGGACTCCGGTACCCCGCTGGTGTTGACGCGTTCAACCTGCGGCGGTCTGCTGGCCCTGCCGGCCAGCCGGACCTTCGTCATCGACCAAACCCAAGGCGTCGAGGCAACTCAGCCGGCGGCCCCGCTGCCCGCGATTGCAGCGACCAGGGCGGCCTACGTGATCTACACCTCGGGCTCGACCGGCAAGCCCAAGGCGGTCGTCGTCACGCACCGCAATGTAATGAATTTTTTTGCCGGCATGTCGGCCCGCGTGCCGCACGCAGCAGGCGACCGCTGGCTGGCCGTCACCAGCCTGTCCTTTGATATTTCGGTGCTCGAACTGGGCTGGACGCTGAGCCGGGGCCTGACCGTGGTGCTGCATTCCCGGCATGCGGCAGCAGCCACCCCCAGCGGGCCGGACTTCAGCCTGTTTTACTTTGCCAGCGCCGATGCGGCTGCGCCCAAAGAGCGTTACCGGCTGTTGCTGGAGGGCGCGAAGTTTGCCGACAGCCACGGCTTTGCGGCCATCTGGACGCCCGAGCGGCATTTTCACGCTTTCGGCGGGCTGTACCCGAACCCGGCGGTCACCAGCGCCGCTATTGCGGCCATCACCTCCCGCCTGAAGATTCGCGCCGGCAGTTGCGTGCTGCCGCTGCATCACCCGATCCGGGTGGCCGAGGAATGGGCCTTTTTTGACAACATCTCCGGTGGCCGGGTCGGCGTGTCGTTCGCGGCCGGCTGGCAGCCCAACGATTTCGCTATTGCGCCGCAGGCCTTTGCCAACCGCAAGACCGACATGATGAGCAACATCGAGGTGGTGCGAAAGCTGTGGCGCGGCGAGTCGGTGTCGTTTCCCGGTCCGGTCGGCAAGCCGGTGGAGGTGCAAACGCTGCCACGTCCGATCCAGCCCGAGCTGCCGATCTGGCTGACGGCCGCCGGCAACCCCGAAACCTTCGCGCAGGCCGGCCAGATGGGCTGCAACCTGCTGACCCATCTGCTGGGGCAGAGCGTCGAGGAGCTGGCCGAAAAAGTGCGGGTGTATCACGCGGCCTGGACTGCGGCCGGTCATGCCGGCCGGGGCGACGTGACGGTCATGCTGCACAGCTTCGTCGGGCAGGACGAGGACAGCGTGCGCGAGACAGTCCGCGAACCGATGAAGGCCTATTTGCGCAGCTCGGTCGATCTGATCAAGCAGGCGGCATGGAGCTTCCCGACCTTCGTGCAGCGTGGCGAAGCCCACGGCAAAACGCCACTGGAGATCATGAACGCCGAAGAGTTGTCGGCCGATGACATGGACGCGCTGCTTGAACATGCGTTCAACCGCTACTACGGCACCAGCGCCCTGTTCGGTACGCCGGCACGCTGTCTGGCGCTGGTCGAAAAACTGAAGGCCATCGGCGTCAGCGAGATTGCCTGCCTGATCGATTTCGGCATCGCACCCGACGTGGTCCTGGACCACCTGAGCGATCTTGCGCAGTTGATGGATGCGTCGCGGGCGGCGCCTGCGCTGGCCGGCCCGGCGTCGGTTGCGGGGCAAATCGGCGAGCAGCGTGTCACGCACCTGCAGTGCACGCCGTCGATGGCGTCGATGCTGGTGGCCGACGCCGAAGGGCGCGCTGCGCTTGCAAACCTGTCGGCGCTGCTGGTCGGCGGCGAAGCTTTGCCGCTCGAACTGGCACGGCAACTGCGGGCGCTGGTCCGCGGCACGGTGCTCAACATGTACGGCCCCACCGAAACCACGGTGTGGTCCACCTGTTGCGACCTGGCCGACATGGGCGAGTTCGTGCCGCTGGGAGCGCCGATTGCCAATACCCGGCTCAGTGTTCGCACGCCGGGCGGAATTGAATGTCCAGCCTTGCTGCCTGGCGAGCTGCTGATTGGCGGCGCAGGCGTCACCGACGGCTATCTGGGCCGGCCTGAGCTGACGGCCGAGCGCTTCATCGATGCGCCCGACGGAAGCGGCAAGTTCTACCGCACCGGCGATCTGGTGCGCCGGCATCCGGACGGCGCGCTTGAGTTTCTGGGCCGAATTGATCATCAGGTGAAGATTCGTGGTCATCGCATCGAGCTGGGCGAGATCGAGAACGCGCTGGCCAGCCAGCCTGGAGTGCGCCAGGCCGTGGTGGTGGCGCGGGGCGATGCATCTGGCGAGCAGTCGCTTGTGGCCTATGTGACCGCGCGGGCCGGGCAAACCCTGGATGTCGAAGCGCTGCGCCAGGCGCTGGGAAAGACCTTACCTGATGTGATGGTCCCGCGCAGCGTGATGAGCCTGGCATCGTTTCCGATGACGCCGAACGGCAAGGTAGACCGCAAGGCCTTGCCAACGCAGGCCAATGCACCCGTCGCTGCGCCGCCCACCGCCGAATCGGCACCGGCAAGTGCCCAGCACGACGCGATGGAAGCCACCATCGCCGGGCTCTGGCAGGACGTACTGGGATTGGCCACGGTTGGCCGTACCGACAACTTTTTTGACCTGGGCGGCCATTCGCTGCTGGTGGTTCAGGTTCAGCGGCGGCTGCGGGAGGCCACCGGACGCGAAGTCTCGATCACCGACATGTTCCGCTTGCCGACGGTGCGCGCGCTGGCCGCCCATC
>JAJAYS010000359.1 GCA_026786065.1 Polaromonas sp. | reverse complement strand
GTCCTCGGGCGTCTGGCTTTCGGCTCCGGCTCCGGCTCCGGCGTCGGTCGGCCCTGTGGGCACCGGCTCGGGCGGCGGATCGCGCTCGCGCTTGAGCGCCTTCAGTTCTTCTTCGATGTCGTCGTAATACGCCGGGGCCAGGCGGTGATTGGCGACCTCCTGCGCGTCGCCGCGCAGAAAATCGTTCATCAGCGCGGTTTGCACCCCGGGGTCTGACAGATCGGTAAAGCCGGAAGGCCGCAGTGGCTCGTCGGAGACGTAGCCAGATGGCTCGCGCTCGCCATTTGCCGCGTCTCCGCTGCTGGCGGCGCGGCCAGCGCGGTTTGACGGTCCACCAGCGCCGCGGCCCGCGTCGTGCTGAACCGCCCGGCCGGTCGAAACGTTCAGGCTGCCGCCGCGCCGCCGGCCGGTTGCCGCGGCCGCTGGCAGCACCCGGTAGCCTACCGCGCGCACTTGGCCCAGCTCAAGCCGGTTGACGGCTTTCTCGTAGATCAGCCGGAGTTCGCGGCCAAGTGGTGCGGCCAGATGGCTCAGCCAGAGCCCGGCCATTTCGCGGTCCGGCGTGCTGTCAGCCACCAGCGCGCGCAGGGTCAGTGTGAAGATCTCCGGCCGCAGCGGATTGAGCTCGGGCCGCACGTTGTCGAGCGCCTGCGCCGCGCTGATCAGCCGGTCGAGTTCGGCCAGCGGCACCTCGACCGCCGGCAGAACCCGCTGCAGCAGCCGGGAGGCCTCGATGGTTTGCGATATCTCGGCGTCACCGATCAGGCTGAGCGTGCCTGGCGCGCTCGAACGGCCGGCGCCTGGCTGCAAGGCCGCAGGGGCGCTCACCGGCCCGCCGGCGCCCGCCGCTTCAACCTGCAGCGCCGCGCCCGTCGAGGTCTGCACCCCCTGTTCAAAGGCCGCCAGCAAATCGGCCGGGTACTGCTTGAGCCACGCGAGGCGCCGCTGCATCAAACCCAGGCAGGCCGATGCCAGCGCGTTGCGCTCGGCTGACCGGGTGCTCTGGCTTTCCGCAATCTGCAGCGCAGCGAGTGCGTCGTCGATGACCCGGCCCAGCGCAGCCCGACTGGCTGCGGCGGCTTCTTCGACGCAGGATTGCAGCAGTTGCGCGTGCAGGGACATCGGATCTGAGCCGGTTGAAGGAGGGAGGAAAAAGTCCGCAGAAGCGGCGGGCGGCGCCGGACCGCAGCGGAGGGCGCAAGCGGGTGCCAATTGGGCGCCTGGGCTGGCTGAATTGTCAGCGTAAGCGCCAAACGCAACTCTTACAAAGTAGTTGCAATCTGTTTCACGTTTTTGCCCCGGGTTGGGCCGCCTGCGTGGTTTTTTGCGCGCACGCAGAGCACGCAGAGCACGCAGAGCAAGAGGAGCACGAAGCGCCCGGCAGTCCGCAGTGCCACAATCAATTTTTCCTTCCACGGATTAAAGGAGCCCGACATGGCCTACCCAGACTTCAACCTGGACCACCACTGGTTGCCCTTCACGCCCAACCGCAGCTTCATGCAGCAGCCGCGCATTTTTGTCGCGGCCGACGGCATGCACTTCACGACGCACGACGGCAAACAGGTGCTCGACGGCATTTCAAGTCTGTGGTGCGTGGGCGCCGGGCACAAGCGCAAGCCGATCAACGACGCCATCAAAAAGCAGCTCGACACGCTGGACTACGCGACCGCGTTTCAGGCCAGCAACGACCGGGCTTTCGAGGCTGCCGACCTGATTGCCTCGATGGCACCGGGCGACTTGAACCGGGTGCTGTTCTGCAACTCCGGCTCAGAGGCGGCCGACACATCCCTGAAGGTGGCGCTGGCCTACCACCGGGCGCGGGGCGAGGGCCACCGCAACGTCTTCATAGGCCGCGAGAAGGGCTACCACGGCGTCGGCTTCGGTGGCATGAGCGTGGGCGGCATTCCGGCCAACCGGAAGGCCTACGGCACGGCGCTGCTGCCGCGGGTCGATCACCTGCGCTTCATTCACGACGCGGCCAGCCCGGCCTTCACCAACGGCACCGAGCCCGAGCGCAGCGAAGACCTGCTGCTGGAGCTGGAGCAGCGCATCTTGCCGCTGCACGACCCGAGCAATGTGGCGGCGGTGATCGTCGAGCCGGTGGCCGGCAGTGCCGGCTGGTACTTGCCGCCCAAGGGCTACCTGAAGCGGCTGCGCGAAATTTGCGACAAGCACGGCATCTTGCTGATCTTCGACGAGGTCATCACCGGCTTCGGCCGTATGGGTTGCAACTTTGCCGCCGACCATTACGGCGTGGTGCCCGCCATGCTTAACTTCGCCAAATGCGTCACCAACGGCGTGATTCCGCTGGGCGGGGTGATCTGCAGCGACCGCATCTACAACACCATGATGCAGGCCAGTGCGGGCAGCCCGGAGCATGCCATCGAGTTCTTTCACGGCTACACCTATTCCGGCCATCCGGTGGCCTGCGCGGCGGCCATCGCCACGCTGCATCTGTACCACGAAGAAAAGCTGTTCGAGCGCGCCGGGCAAATGGGTAAGGTGCTGGGCGACGCAATGCACGCGGCGCTCAAAGAGCTACCCCATGTGGTCGGCATCCGCACGCTGGGCCTGGCCGGTGCGGTCGAGGTTGCGCCGCTGGCCGGCGCGCCGGGCAAGCGCAGCTACGACATCTTCATCGACTGCTTCCAGCACGGCGTGCTGGTGCGGCCGGCCGGCGACAACATCGTGCTGTGCCCGCCCTACATCGTGGAGAAGCCGCAGATCGAGCGCATGGTAGGGGTGCTGGCCGCCGCCATCCGGCGCAACGCCTGAGCTGCACGTAGTTAAAAGCGTGGGGCCACAGACCGCTGCGCTGTGCCGTGCTGGGCGCCCGAGGCCGGCATGGATACCGGGTCAAGCGCGGCATTACGGTCGATACACCACAAGCAGTTGTAAATAACCTGTCATCGCGGGCCTGACCCGCAACCCATGTTCGAGCGCCCGAGGCTGTCATGGATGCCGGGTCAAGCCCGGCATGACAGCCTGTGCGCCATTGCCGAGGGCCTTACTTCTTTCTCAGTTGCTCGCAATAGTCCTGCTCCGGGGCCGGCGCGGTTGGCCATACCGCATCGAATGCCGCGCTGGGTGCGGCCTGCGCGCCGGGGTCGGCCGCCAGGCGCACCGCCTGCACCGACATGCTGGCCGGCAGGTGCTGCGGCACGCCGAGCTGGCGGTCAACGTGTCCGCTGCCTGCCAGCAATACCAGCACCTTGCCCGGTAGCGCGGCCTGGCTCAAGGCCTGGGCCATGCTGCGGTCGCGGGCAATCTGGACGCGGGCCATAGGCAGCCACTGGGACGGCGGCAGCAGGTCGCAATGGCCGCTGCGAATCGACTGCTGCTGGGCCTGCATCGCGGCCTCTGGCAACGTGCCATCGAGCGTGCTGTCGGCCATCGCCGTCCGCAAGCGGGCGCCCGGCAGGTTGGCCCCGAGCACCGGCACGCCAGCCCGCACCGCCGCCATCACCACCGGACCGTAGGTCTGCCAGGGCCAGCCGCGTTCGTTCCAGTCCAGCGCCAGCCGCACCGCGTCCTCGCTGGCGCCGGGTTTGAGCCGGCTGGTGCCGGTTCCGGCATCGGCCATTTCGATGGCCAGCGCGGCCAGCTGGTTTCGTGCGGCCAGGGAGGCGACCACCTGTTGCGCAATCGTCTGGTGTTCGGCCGCGTCGTGTTGCTCGCCGAGCAAAATCGCGTCGGCTGATGGCAGCGCGGCCAGCCTGGCCAGTGTGCTGGCGACCGAGGCCGCGCTGCCGGCCGGCAGCACCGGTCTGGGTGCTTGCGGCCGGTTGGCGCAGCCCGCAAGCCCGGCCAGCAGAACCAGCAGGACCAGGTTCATGGGCAGGGTGTTGAAAGGCGCAAGCCTGAAGGGGTGCATCGCGGGATACTACCGGTCTCGCCGTGGTTTGGCGTTTTGCTCCGGCAATTGCCCGTAAGCACAGCCGACCTCTGCATGATGCTCTGCGGCCTGCGATCAGCCTGCCCAATCGAGCCGACGCAGGATCGAAAACCCCCACACAGGACGTCGCTGAACGGCGCATTCGGCCCCGCGCCCCGCCCTCACGATGCGTCGTCTATTCAAACTGTTTGTCCAACCCTCGCGCGGCTGTGCTGGCTTGGGTCGGCCTGACCCTGCTGCTCGCCCGGCTGGCGGCGCGCCTGTGCATCGCGTTGGCCGCGCCGCTGCCGTGGATGACCGGCCCCTCTGGTGGCCATCACCGGCGCGCCGGTGGCAAGCTGGACGCCGCTGCGCAATACCGGGCAGTGGGTTATGGGCACGCCGCTGGTGGTCGGGTTGATCGCTGGTTTGTAGTGGGCGATTGCGCTGAACATCGTCTGGGCGCTCGGGCTGGGGCTGGGCTTCGGTTACTGGCTTTACTG
>JAJAYS010000358.1 GCA_026786065.1 Polaromonas sp. | reverse complement strand
GCCCGGTAAATGACGCCGTAGGGAAAGCCTTAGGTCGCACGCGCCAGGTCGCCAAGCGGCACGCGCACCACGGCTTCGCCGGTGCAGACGTCGCGCAGCGCCAGTGCCTCAGGGAAGAACGCCACGCGGTTGATGCGTTCGGTCAGCCCGAGCGTGTCGAACATCCGAAAGATGTTGGGGCCGAGCTGAATGCCGGCGCCGATTTCGCCGAAGGCCGGGGCCTGCTCGAGCAATCTGACGGCATGGCCGTCTTTGGCCAGAACCAGCGCCGCAGCCAGGCCGCCGATGCCGCCGCCCGCGACGAGGATGGGGTTTGAAGTGGATAGCATGACGAGGGCGCAGCTCCAAAAAATGAAGGCGAAGCAGTGCGGACGCGCACCGGTTTGCGGACCTCTTGCGCAGTCGCGTTCCGGCGGCTTTTAATAAGTATACATATCGATTTCAGACGGCGGTATCGCGCCACCCCTAGGGGCCCTCTTCATAACTCTGGCGGCGCTGTGGCACGCGGAGCGGGATGGGCCGCAAGGCGTCTTTTTGCAGCCAATAGCCCCGCTATTGGCAAGAAAAACAACGCTGCGGATCGCCCGAGCCCGCGTGATCACAGCCCGCAGGGAGTTATGCAGAGGGTCCCTAAACTTGGTGGCATGGAAAAAAGTTTCAAATTCAGGGTTGCGCCCGGGCACCTGATCCGCCGCGCCCAGCAGATGGCGGTGTCGATCTTTATGGAAGAGACCGCCGGTTTCGATGCCACGCCGGTGCAGTTCGCCATCCTGCATGCGCTGATCGACGCCCCCGGAGCAGACCAGGTCACGCTGGCGGCGCGGGTCGCCTTCGATGCGGCGACTTTCGGTTCGGTGATCGGCCGGCTGGAAGTCAAAGGCTGGATTCGGCGTGAGCCCGACCTGGCCGACGGGCGGCGCAAGCGGGTGTGGGCGACCCCGGACGGCGCGAAGGTGGCGTTGCAGATGAAGCGCGCAGCGTCACGCGCGCAGCAGCGCATGCTGGCCCCGCTGGACGAGGCCGAGCGCAAGCAGTTTCGCGCGCTGCTTGGAAAGCTGGTTGCCGGTCACGAGGCAGAGCGGCCACGCTAAACGACGGTTGAAGTGCGGTTCAGCTTGCCGAATGCGTCGGCCCGGCGCCCGCGAGGCGGCCGGTGCGCAAGCCGGGCTTAGTCCTTCGCCACCCCCAGAACCAGCTTGCCAAAATTTTCGCCGTTGAACAGCTTGAGCAGCGTTTCGGGGAAAGTCTCCAGGCCCCAGACCACGTCCTCCCGGCTTTTCATGGTGCCGGCCTTCAGGTAGCCGGCCATTTCCGCGATGCCCAGGTGGTAACGGTCGGCATAGTCGAACACCACGATGCCTTCCATGCGCGCCCGGTTGACCAGCAGCGACAGGTAGTTGGCCGGGCCTTTGACCGGAGTGGTGTTGTTGTACTGGCTGATCGCGCCGCAGATGACGATGCGGGCACCACGGGTAATGCGCGTCAGCACCAGGTCGAGAATCTCGCCGCCGACGTTGTCGAAGTAAATGTCCACGCCGTTCGGGCAATGCTGCTTGAGGCCAGCCTTGACATCGCCTTTTTTGTAGTCGATGCAGGCGTCAAAACCCAGCTCGTTGACCACCCAGTCGCACTTGGCCTGGCCACCCGCAATGCCGACCACACGGCAGCCTCTGATCTTCGCGATCTGCCCGACGGTCTGGCCGACAGCGCCGGCGGCCCCCGACACCACGACGGTCTCGCCAGGCTTTGGCAGGCCCACTTCAAGCAGGCCGAAATAGCCGGTCATGCCCGGCATGCCCAGCAGGTTTAGCCAGGTGGTCAGGCCGAGCGCCGGGTCGACCTTGAACATGCCGCTGCGCTTGATCTGGTCTTGCGGGATCAGGCAGTAGGTCTGCACATCGAGCCCGGCATTGACATGGTCGCCGACGGCAAACGCCGGATTGTTCGAGGCCACGACCCGGCCGATGCCGCCGGCCCGCATCACCGCGCCGATCTCGACCGGCGCGATGTAGCTTTTGCCCTCGTTCATCCAGCCGCGCATCGCCGGATCGAGCGACAGATAGAGCGTCTTCACCAGCACGCCGCCCGGTCCGGGTGCGGCTACCGGCTGGGTGCTGAACTGCCAGTTTGCGCGGGTGGGCAGGCCTTCGGGTCGACTGGCGAGCCGCACCTGGTGGTTGTCGAGTCCGGTGAAATCGGGTGGGGTCATGGGGCGTGCCTCGGCGATCTATGGGGTGTGGGTGGGGGTGGTCGGGGACGCGATCTTAGAACGACCTCAGGCGCCGCGCATGCCGCGCCAGCGCCGGTTCGGGACGGGCCGATCCGGGCTTTCGGTTTATGCTTTCGCGATGCAACTGCACAGCTACTTTCGCTCGTCCGCCTCGTTTCGCGTGCGCATCGCGCTTGAATTGAAAGACCTCGCTTACGACTACCTGCCGGTGCATCTGCCGCGCGGCGATCAGAAGAAGGCGGACTACGCCGGGCTGGCGCCCGAGCGCCTGGTGCCGATTCTTGAGGTCGATGGTCAGACCCTGTCGCAGTCGATGGCGATCATCGAATACCTCGACGAAACCTATCCGGCGCCGGCACTGCTGCCGCCCGACGCCTTGGGCCGGGCCCGCGTGCGCGCGCTGGCGCAGCTCGTTTCTTGCGACATCCACCCGCTCAACAACCTGCGTGTGCTGAAGTATTTACTGCGCGAGATGAAGCACGACGAAGCCGGGAAAAACCGCTGGTACAACCACTGGTGCCGCGAGGGGTTGGACGCCTTCGAGCGCCAATTGTCGAAGTCGCCCGCCTCGACGTTTTGCCACGGCGAGACGCCGACGCTGGCCGACTGCTGCCTGGTGCCGCAAATTTTCAATGCCCGGCGCTTTGACATGCCTTTTGATGGCCTGACTCGCACGCTGGCCGTGTTCGACTCCTGCATGGCTTTGCCGGCTTTTCAAAAGGCCCAACCCTCGGCCTGCCCCGACTTTGAACCCTGACTGGCTGCGCCCCGACTGGCCTGCGCCGCCCGGCGTGCGCGCCATTTTCACGACGCGCCACGGCGGCCAGTCCAGGCCACCTTTCGCCAGTTTCAACCTCGGCGACCATGTGGGCGACGCGCCGGCCGATGTCGCCGCCAACCGCTCGGCGCTGCAAGCTGCAACCGGCGCCTGCTGCGTGTTCCTCAAGCAGATTCACGGCGCTGCCGTGGTTCGACTCGATGCGGCCAGCCCGCACGGGCAGAGTGCCGACGCATGCTTAACGCAGCATGCCGGCGTGGTCTGCAGCATCATGGTGGCCGACTGCCTGCCGGTGCTGTTTGCCAGCAGCGACGGCGCTTTGGTCGGCGCGGCGCACGCCGGCTGGCGCGGCCTGGCCGGCAATGCCGCCACCGGGCAACCTGGCGTGCTGCAAACATTTCATAAGTCTTTTGAGGCTATGGCCCTTTCGATACGGGCGAAAGCAGCTATGAAAATGATAGCGTGGCTGGGGCCGTGCATCGGCCAACTGGCGTTTGAAGTGGGGCCTGAGGTGAAGGCGGCTTTTGAGGCGGACCTGCCCGCGTCGGCCGCCTTCTTCGTTGCGCGGGGGAGCGGCAAATTCCTGGCCGACCTGGCTGGCCTGGCCCGGCTGCGGCTGCAGGCCCTCGGCGTTCATGCCATTTACGGCAACGACGGCAGTGCAAGCTGGTGTACCGCCAGCAATCCATCGCGCTACTTTTCGCATCGGCGCGACGCGGCGGCGGTTGGAGGCAACGGCACCGGCACCACCGGCCGCATGGCCGCCTGCATCTGGCGCGATGCGGCTGCAGACCCAGACCGTCCGGCCAAACAAGTTCTGGCCTGAGTCAGGTCGAAGGGTCAGGGCGTCGGGTCGCGCCCGGTAGCGCCGGGCTCTTCGGCAGCGCCGCCGGCCGGGCTCGCCGGGGCCTTCGACGAAGCTTGCGCGGCGCGTGCGTCGGCCTCGCGCTGCTTGATGGCCCGATTGCGCGCCGGGGTTCCCATCAGGTAGGCCACCAGTGCGGCCGGGCCGACGCCGTACATGAAAAATGTCACGATGGCGCCCAGCAGCGTGCCGTTGCTGTTGGTGGCTTCGGCAACGCTCATCATCAGCACGACGTAGATCCAGGCGATAACAATCAAATACATAAAAATTCTGAAGAATTCCGGCAGGCCCGGTGCTTCGGGAAACCAGACGGTGGAAATTGCGGCAAACTGCTGACGAGGTTTAGGCGACACGAAAAAAAACTGGCCACGATGCCCCGCTGGAGACAAACATGAATTCTGAAGCAGACTGGACCCGCGCTGCCGCGCAACTGCAAGAGACCTTTTCAGCGGGCCTGCAGCAAGCCTGGAAGGCGATGCGCATGCCGCCGTCGTCGCCCACCGCCATGTCCGCACAACCGGGTGCAGCGTTCCCGCCTTTCGCTGCCGTTTCCCAGGCCGGCCTGCCCCCCGCGCTGGCTCAAGCGTTCCCGGAGCTGCGTTTTGACGCCACCCGTCTGCAGACGCTGCAGACGCAGGCGCTGCAGGAGTGGCAGGCGCTGTGGAGCAGCGCGCTCCAAACCGATGGCGCCGCGCCGCCGCCAAAGGACAGGCGCTTTGCCGATGCGGCCTGGCAGGCCAACCCGGTGGCAAAGTTCACAGCGGCAGCCTACCTGCTGCAATCGCGCACGCTGCAGGGCCTGGCCGATGCGGTCGAAGGCGACGACAAAACCAAAGCCCGGCTGCGCTTTGGCGTCGAACAGTTCATGGCGGCCACGGCACCCAGCAACTTTCTGCCGCTGAACGCCGAGGCCATCAACAAGGCCATCTCCAGTAAAGGCGAGAGCATCGCGCAGGGCATGCAAAACCTGTTGCATGACCTGCGCCAGGGCCATGTGTCGATGACCGACGAAAGCGTGTTTGAAGTCGGCAAGAACGTCGCGACCACCGAAGGCGCGGTGGTTTTCGAGAATGCGTTTTTTCAGCTGCTCGAATACAAGCCGCTGACCGCCAAGGTCTATGAAAAGCCCTTCCTGATGGTGCCGCCGTGCATCAACAAGTTCTACATCCTTGACCTGCAGCCCGAGAATTCGCTGATCCGGCATGCGGTCAGCGAGGGCCACCGCACCTTCGTCGTCAGCTGGCGCAACCCCGACGAGTCGATGGGCAGCAAAACCTGGGACGACTACATCGAACACGCGGCCATCGAGGCGATTGCGCAGGTCCAGTCGATTACCGGTGCCAGGAAAATCAATGCCTTGGGTTTTTGTGTCGGTGGGACGATTTTGGGAACCGCGCTGGCGGTGCTCGCAGCGCGCGGCGAAAAACCGGTCGCAAGCCTGACCCTGCTGACTTCGATGCTCGACTTTTCCGACACCGGCATTCTGGACATCTTCATCGACGAAACCTCGGTTCAATACCGCGAAGCCGAGATGGGCCGGGGCGGCCTGCTGAAAGGGCGGGACCTGGCTTCGACCTTCAGCTTCTTGCGGCCCAACGATCTGGTCTGGAATTACGTCGTCGGCAATTATTTAAAGGGCGAGACGCCGCCGCCGTTCGACCTGCTCTACTGGAACAGCGACTCGACCAATCTGCCGGGGCCGTTTTACGCCTGGTACCTGCGCCACACCTATTTCGAGAACAGCCTGATCAAGCCCGGCCATCTGACGGTCTGCGGCCAGCCGGTGGACTTGGGGCGGGTCGATATGCCGACCTACATCTACGGCTCGCGGGAAGACCACATCGTGCCG